>NZ_PNCN01000012.1:0-55195 GCF_005886135.1 Pseudoalteromonas sp. S4741
AAGTTATTCATGCCCTTGCCTCGGTAATCTTATGTTTCTTGGTCGAAAGATCTGATCACCGCAAGGGCATTTAGTTCCATTTCTTATGTGCAGCTCAGGTTAATTAACAAATATGATTAGAGAAAGTAACAAATAAATTCACATTTAGAAATAAAAAAAGGCATCAAATTGATGCCTTTTTAATTAAATGATGACTATTTTCTATTCATCATCTTCAACAAGCGTCATCAACGAGGTGTTACCGCCTGATGCCGTTGTATCGATACTGATTGTTTTTTCAGTAATTAAGCGCTTAATTAGCGTGTCGTAATACTCTGAGCTGATCACTGGCAGTATTGCGCCTTTACGTTGTGCAAGCTGTTGGCTGAAGTAGCCTAAGCGAGAAGAACGTGCAGCAACTACCGCACCCGCTAGGTGAGGGTGTGCCAATATAGCTTGTAACTGGTTTGGTTTAGCTACTTGGAAAACACCTTCAGCAACGCCGGTTGCAATAAACTTATCTCTAAAGGCAACCGCTTCGTCGTAAAATATTTCAGATGCAACAGTAATTACCGTATTACCAGCCGCTAGTGCGGTAATAATAGACAGTGCCCAAAAGTTAAATGAGGTGCTTTTATCTGCGTAACAAACCACACAACCCCGAGCTTCAAGGTGAAGTGTATTCGACTCACCTGTTGGCCCTGGCAATGTTGTATATTTACGCATGTGCTTTTCTAAGCGGTTTAACTGAGCGCGAGCATCGGCAAGTGTTAACGCTAAATCGTCCGCGAGGTCGTCAATAATTTCAACCGTCGCTACTTTCGCTAATAACTGACGTACCGCAGAAACACGATCATTCAGTGGCGTTGCACGCCAGATTTTTTCATCGCGCATAGAGTTAACCATCAGCTTTTCTACTTGCTCATTTGCGCCACTGTAGTGGTGTAAATCAAGCTCATCTGGCGTTAGGTTAGTCATTTGTACGTTATCTGGTGATGCTTTTTCTTTTATTAGGCGTTGTAGGTAGTTTGGTCCACCGGCTTTAGGGCCAGTACCAGAGAGTCCACGGCCACCAAACGGTTGCACGCCAACAATGGCACCAATCATATTACGGTTGATGTATACGTTACCTGCACGCGACATTTTCGCTAAATGTTCACAACGTTCTTCAATGCGAGAATGAATACCCATTGTTAAGCCGTAACCCGTGTTGTTGATTTGGTCGACAACACTATCAAGCTCACTCGATTTAAAGCGGATAACATGCACACACGGGCCAAATACTTCACGTTTCAATACCGATAAGTCTTTAATTTCGTATAAACGTGGTGCAAAGAAAAATGCGCCATTTTCGCTGTTATCAGGAATTTTACACTCATAGTGAAGTGTTGCATTACCCTTGAGGTATTCAACATGGTCGTTGAGTGTTTTAAGCGCTTTTTCATCTATTACTGGGCCTACGTCTGTAGAGAGTAATGATGGGTCGCCAATATGCAACTCAGCAAGTGCGCCTTTAAGCATATCGATAATGCCATCAGCTACGTCTTCTTGAATAAAGAGTACGCGTAATGCTGAACAACGTTGACCCGCACTTTGGAAACCAGAACTGATAACATCATCAACAACTTGCTCAGGAAGCGCTGTTGAGTCAACAATCATACAGTTTTGGCCGCCAGTCTCTGCAATTAAAGGCACCTGAATATCGTTACGTGCCGCTAATGTTTGCGAGATAAGCGTGCCCGTTTCAGTTGAACCTGTAAACATAACAGCTTGAATACGCTCATCAGGAACAATGGTTTTACCTACTTCGCTACCGCGAGCAATGACAGGTTGTACAACGTGCTCAGGTAAACCAACTGATAGCATTAATTCAATAGCACGTAGTGCGATTAAGCTGGTTTGCTCTGCTGGTTTTGCAATAACCGTGTTACCAGTAACAATGGCCGCTGCAACTTGACCCAAGAAAATAGCGAGCGGGAAGTTCCATGGGCTAATACATAAAATGACTCCACGGGCTTCAAAGCGCTCATCTTGCGCAAGCTCTTCAGCACGGGCTGCGTAGTAACGACAAAAATCAACTGCTTCACGTACTTCATCAATACCATCTTGTGCTACTTTACCTGCTTCTTTAATACAGATAGCAACAAGCTCATCGTGATGGCGCTCTAAAATATCAGCAACGCGACGTAATAAATTGGCGCGCTCTCTTACCGGTGTTTGTGACCATGATTCAAATGCGGTTTCAGCGTTGGCTAGCAACACTTTCATTTCATCGCTATTTTGTAATTTTATATGGCCAATAATTTCTTTATGGTTTGCAGGGTTTTTAACTGCCAGCGCGCCCTGTGGTACTTGGCTTTCATCAATTAAATGTTCTTCAAACCAAGTGTCTAAATTTTCTTTAAACGGGGTGATCACGTTAATATCAGTTAAGTCCATACCTTTTGAATTGGCACGTTCTTCACCGTATAAATCAATTGGCATTTTTATCTGTGTGTTGTATTTATTACGTAAACCTTGCAGTGTTTCAACAGGATCTGGCAATAATGCTTCAACCGGTTGTGTGGTATCTACAATGGCATTTACAAATGACGAGTTAGCGCCGTTTTCTAGTAAACGACGCACAAGGTAAGCAAGTAGGTCTTCGTGTTGGCCGACCGGTGCGTATACGCGGCACTGAATTTTTTCTTCATCAACGATTTGGTCAAATAAAGATTCACCCATACCGTGAAGACGTTGGAATTCAAAACCTTGGTTATCACCTTTGGCCACTTCTAAAATAGTCGCTGCGGTGTAGGCGTTGTGTGTTGCAAATTGCGGGTAAAGTACATCACGTGCTTCAAGCATTTTAATCGCACACGCTTTATATGATACATCCGTGGTTGCTTTACGGGTAAACACCGGGAAGTAATCTAAACCATCTTGTTGTGTGGTTTTGATTTCTGTATCCCAGTATGCGCCTTTTACTAAACGCACCATCATTTTTCGACCCACACGGGTTGCTAGGTCGGTTAGCCATTCAATAACAAAAATAGCGCGTTTTTGATAAGCCTGAACCGCTAAACCAAAACCTTGCCAATCGCCTAAATCGTCATCGCTAAATACTGCCTCAATAACATCAAGAGAAATATCTAAACGGTCAGCTTCTTCAGCATCAACAGTAAAGCCGATATCGTATTTTTTAGCGGCAAGGGCTAGTTCTTTTAGTTTTGGAACGATTTCTTCCATTACACGCTCTCTATGAGTGAACTCATATCTAGGGTGAATAGCCGATAACTTTACAGAAATACCTGGGCTTTTTATTGGACCACGGCCATTTGCGGCTTTACCGATAGCATGAATCGCATTCATGTAGCTATCAAAGTAACGCTTGGCGTCTTTCATTGTGCGAGCACCTTCGCCTAGCATATCGTAAGAATATACATAGCCTTTTTGTTCTTTTTCAGCAGCACGCTCAATCGCTTCGTTAATGGTACGACCCATTACGAACTGTTTGCCCATTATCTTCATAGCAAAGTTAACAGACTTACGTATAACTGGCTCGCCTAAACGACCAATGGTTTTTTTGAGTATGCCAAACTGTTGCTCTTTAGTCTTATCGTTATAGTTAACCATTTTACCGGTTACTAATAATCCCCAAGACGAGGCATTAACGAATAAAGAGTCACTACTACCTAAGTGAGAGCTCCAATCGCCGTTTGCTAATTTATCACGTATTAATGTTTCTTGAGTTGCTTTATCAGGAACACGAAGCAGCGCTTCGGCTAAACACATTAATACCACACCCTCTTCACTCGATAGTGAAAATTCATTTAATAGCGCATCAACACCGCTTTGACCGTCTTGGTCTTTACGAATGTTTAAAACTATTTGGCGAGCTCTTTCCCATGCACGGCTTCGTGCTTTAACACCGACTTCTGCAAGTGGTAAAATGTGATCAATAACCGCATTTTCATCTATACGGTAGAAGTCACGGATCTTTTGTCTGATCGGACAAGTCGTTGTTAAATCGCCATTGAATAACATAAGCAACCCTCAGGAGTGTTAAGACTTAGGATAATTGTTAATTACCGCTAAATGTTGTTGGTGTAAAGCGTGCATTCTAATTAAAATCCAGCAGAATATGCTGGTTAATTTTGCCGTTTTACGATAATTTACAGGGCATATTATTAACTTATCCATATAAAATACTGATATGACTAATCCGAATAGATTACGCCTGCTTGATCGTATCGATATATCAATTTTAGACGTTTTGCAGCGCAATGGTAGAATTTCAAATGTTAACCTCGCAAAACAAGTGAATTTAAGTCCTAGTCCTTGTTTAGATAGAGTTAAACGTCTGGAGCAAGAAGGCTACATTGAGGGATATTTTGCAAAGTTAAGCGAGGAAAAGCTCAATCAAAGCTTAGTGGCGCATGTGCAGGTATCGTTAGTCACCTCAAATACAGCGGTATTTAAAGTGTTTCGCGAACACATTCTTAAAATTAAGCAGGTTGTTGAATGTGATATGGTGGCGGGTGGTTACGACTATTTATTAAAAATTCGTGTCTCTAATATGGACGAATACAGAGAAGTATTAGGTGATTTGGTTGATATTCCGGGAGTGGGCACACACCACACTTACATGGTAATAGAAAAAATAAAACAGGATCCTGGACTGCGTTTAGATATGTAACCTTTGAGTACATTATCGCAGGTATAAAAAATTGCAGGCATAAAAAAAGCATCATATGATGCTTTTTTTATGCCTGCTGTATTAAGTTAAGCTTACGCCCAACCTTCATAGCGTTTTCTGCGCGATAACACGATGGTTAAAATAATTCCTAAGAACAAACCTAAAAATGCAATAGCACCGCCATAAGTGAGTAGCTGACGCTTTTCTTTAGCACTGGTTGCTTGCTTTAATTGTTGTTCTTGAGCAAGCGAGTCTTGTAATTGACTTATTTGTGCTAACAGCTGAGCATTTTGTTCGGTTAGCTGTGAGTTTTGTTCTTGTAGTTCAGGTAATTCTACTTGCGCTTGGCGTAATTTATTTTGCATAGCGCTAATTTCGCTGTTAAGCGCTTGATACTGCTGCTTTAAACCAGCTGATTCGCTGATGAACTTAGCCTCTACCCAGCCTTCACGGTCTTTATCATCTTTAACTTTTATAAAACCGTTTTGTTCATCAGATAATAAAGTCAGTTGCGTGCCTGCATCTATAGAACCGAGTAAGCGGTAGTCTTTACTGGCGCCTGAACGCATAAAAGTATACAAGTTATCGATTATATAAGCTGTTTTAGCATTAGTAGGCGGCGTTGATTGAGCTTCTTCTGCTTGGCTCATAAACGGGGCGGCTGTTAAAAGCAGCCATAATAAACAGTGTTTTAGCATTTATCTACCTTGTTAATCTAGCAGTGTCCGTTGTGAACGTGATTTTTATTTCGCATAAGTATATAGATAGTATGGATTTAATAGTTTAATAGCAAGATAGATATTGTAACCAAAGTATTTTGCTTGCGTGTTTATGATTAAAAAATTTGCAATATAGGTCTGCTTTGTTTATTTTGAGCACTTATTAATTTTAAGGGTAATCCGCAAGCCTAATGGATACTGAGATAGAACTGAAGTTTTTGGTATCAGATGACGTCATTCCACTGATCCCCTCGTTAATTACTCAATTTGCAAAAACAGTCACAAACAAGCCTTCTAAAAGTTTGCAAAATGCTTATTATGATACGCCAAGCAGAGAGCTGAGAGCACTCGATATTGGTTTTAGAACGCGTTGTACAGACGAGCGCTGTGAGCAAACAATTAAGCTTGCAGGAGACGTGGTGGGGGGATTACATCAACGTCCAGAATATAACCTTCCCATAGAAACAAATCGACCTAATTTAATGGCGTTTGATTCATCAATTTGGCCACACGGCATGCAAATTGATGTTATATCACAAAACCTCTACCCTATATTTAGTACTAATTTTATCCGCCGTACGTGGTTAATTGAAACGCAAAATGGTGCCAAAATTGAAGTGGTATTAGATAAAGGTGAAGTGGCCGCCTCGGGTAAAGTGGAGATTATTAGCGAGCTTGAAATAGAGCTCGTCGAAGGTAGCCGAGACGAGCTATTTGCTTTAGCAGATAAATTAATAAGCCAAAACAGTGTGCGCTTGGGGCTTTATTCAAAAGCAGCAAGAGGCTACCGCCTAGCGGATAACACACCGTTACAACCGAATAAATCTATCGGTTTTGTTAAACTTACTAAGCAAGCCACTCAAGAGCAAGCACTTATTGAAGCCATGGGCTTTGGTATTCGCTTTGTGCAAAAACATGAGCAATGCTATTTTGATAAGCCAAGTTTAAAAACATTAAAACGTGTGACCGACGGTATTAGTTTAATTCGTCATAACTTTTGGTTATTTGATGATATTGTCAGTAAAGACAGCACCGAGCACCTCAGAACGGAGTTAAAGTGGTTATTGAGTGAATTAGCATGGGTTGAAAATGCCATTCAGTTAAAAACTTACACTTCTAAGCGCCATGCTTTTTATAAAAAAATAAACAGTGCGCCCGCCTTAGCTCAAGTTATTAACGATTTAAAAGAGTTACAACCGAGTATTGATGATATTTTTGCGCTTTTTCATAGTGCGCGTTACAACCGTTTATTGCTGAGCTTAACAACGTGGCTGATAAATAAGCAGTGGCGTAAAGACTGGAGCCAAGCAGAGCTACAAAACGCTGAGCAGCCCGTTATTGATATTGCTCATCGTTTATTTGATAAAGATTGGAAAAATTTACACCGCTTATTGCCTAAAGAGCAAAGTTTAGCGGGCAATGATTATTTAAATTTTCGTACTCAGTTAGAAAATAGCTTACTCAGTGGTAACTGTTTAGGTGCACTGTTTAATAAAGATGAACGATTAGAATTTAGGCTTCCTTGGCTCGATATTTCTCATGGCATGTATGAGCTAAGCACGCTTGATTATTTAAAACAGCTGTGTGGCGGGCAAGAAGATGCTCAACTAGCAAAAATACAACTATGGTTGGAACAAAAGTCTGACTTTTTAGTCAGTGCCATGGAGCAAAGTCGACACGCTTCATTTGATACAGAACCGTATTGGCTTTGATGGCTAAGCACTTTTGCACGCTTAACTTGTTGCAAAAGTGCATTATTCTATCGCTTTTGTGTTTTGTTACAAATGTGTAAAATCTAGCTGAAATACTCACGACAAAGCAGTACACAGCAAAGCCAACCGTCATTCGCACCGGTAATTGCACGCATAGCTAATGACCTCAGTTATATACAAAAAAAGTGACCTGAGTGGTCACTTTTTTAATTGTTATAAGCGCATAATCATTAGTATTTAGCGGATTGACCGTCTTTAGGTATAGACTGTTTTATAAACTCGCGTAAATCGTTGTTAGAGCTTTCTAAATCTGCATGACGTAGGTACATCATATGACCACTACGGTAGCCTTTAAAGCTTAATCTATTTTGCATTTTGCCACTTGGATCTAGTTGCCACATTGTGTATTTAGCATCAAAGTAGTTTGTTGCGCCATCAAAATAGCCAGCTTGAACCATCACATTTAAATACGGATTTTGAGCCATAGCTAAACGCAAGTTTTCACCTGTATTGTTTCCGCTTCTATCCCATGGGTGAACGTTACCAAATAAGTTATATTTGATATCGGTTTTGTAATTAAGCTCTTCACGCAGGTAGTAGTTAATTGCAGGGGTAAAAGAGTGCAGCCACGATGTAAGCTCTGCCCAGTAATCTGGTGATTCACCGGCATCGCGTTTATCAATTCCTAAATAACGAGAATCCAGACGACCAACCATTTTTCCGCGTTCACGTAATAGCTCTTTCCAAAAAAATTGTGTCGGGATGTCTAAGTTATTTTGGCTAACAAATGTTTCAGATAGACCTGAATATTCGGCCATTTTTTTAATAATACGACGTTTTTCATCTGGGGCAATAAACCCGCCTTTTGCAAGCGCTGGAATAAGCTCATCAACAGTAAATTGTTCAACTTCTGGTAATAGCTCGTCTAAGTCTTTTGCTTGTAAATCGGCGTTTAGTGCTTTGTGATACCACGCTGTAGCTGCAAAGTAAGGTAGGCGATTAGCGGCTTTTACAGGGCCATCGCGCTTAATGCCAATATCGGTAGGTGAAACGAGTACAACACCGTTAATGTACATCCACTGACTATTTTGTAGCTCATGCGCTAAGCCTGATACACGCGTTGTACCATAGCTTTCACCAATTAAAAATTTTGGAGAGCGCCAGCGTTCATTTCGAGATACAAAAGTATTAAGCCATTCTGCTAGGTATTTTATATCGGCATTCACACCAAAAAATAACTCTTTTTGTTTATCCTTTGGTAGAAGGTTACTATCTTTATCTTCAACAACACGCGAATAACCCGTGTTTACAGGGTTTACGTAAACGATGTCGGCTACGTCTAAAACCGAATAAGGGTTATCTTTAACACCGTAAGGTTGAATAGGGTAGCCTTCGTCGTCAATTTTTAAAACGCGTGGGCCGGTGTATGCTAAATGCATCCAAACTGACGCTGAGCCTGGGCCACCATTAAATGAAATAAGTAATGGGCGCTTTGTTCTATCATCGACCTTATCGCGCGTGTAGTAAGTGTATTGAAGGGTTGCGATGGCGTCTCCCTTGTCATCCCATACCGGTTGTGTGCCAGTTGCTACTGTGTAAGAAAATCGTTCATTATTTATTTTTGCTTTGTGCTGGGTAACCACTTTACTGTCAATATCAATACGACGTTGATTATCGGCAAACGAGGCGCTACTTAGGGTGAGCGCAATAGCGGCAATGGGTAAAAATAGAATTCGACTAAATTTCATAAGTGACCCTTTTTATTTTATGTACTGCAGTTATAGCGATATTTGAGTAAAAAACAAAAGTATTGAGACTAGCTGCCGATAATAATCGTTGAGTTAGCGAGTAACCACCTCTGTTAAGAATAAACTTTGTTTAATAGTTAGACTTTTTTTAAACGCCTTCTTTGTATTTCATTGATATCGCACCAATCCTGCATTTTGCATAAAAAAAGCGCACCTAAATGGTGCGCTTTTTTGTTTTATATATTATTTATTTTTTTAAGTTTATGTTTTTATTATTAATTTAAAAATGGCACAAAGGTTGGATTGTATAGAGGAAATACAATAACAAGCTAGCGTCCTAAGGGGGCCTTTGTGAAAATGATCAGTGCAATAATAAAGCCATTCAAACTAGATGATGTGCGTGAAGCACTCGCTGATTTAGGCATCGAAGGAATGACAGTGGTTGACGTTAAGGGATTTGGACGTCAAAGAGGGCATACTGAGTTATACCGTGGTGCTGAATATCAGGTTGACTTTATACCTAAAATTAAACTTGAAATTGCTACTCGTAGTGAAAATTGCCAACGCGTTGTAGAAACCATTACCAAAGTCGCTGGAACGGGCAAAATTGGTGACGGCAAAATTTTTGTTTACGACCTAGACCAAATCGTCCGTATTCGTACTGGCGAGCTTGATGATGATGCAATTTAAGGGGGCAACATGGAAAATACAATTATAGAGCTGAAGTTTTCGCTCGATACGTTTTACTTTTTAATGTCTGGCATCTTAGTCATGTGGATGGCAGCCGGTTTTGCAATGTTAGAAGCGGGTTTAGTGCGCTCTAAAAATACCACAGAAATTCTAACTAAAAATATCGCGCTTTATTCTATCGCGTGTACTATGTTTTTGTTGATAGGCTACAACATTATGTACGTAGATAATGTTGAAGGCGGCGTTATTCCTTCGTTTGGTGGGCTAATAGGTAGCCAAGCGGCAGATGCTAATCATTCACTAGAATCTGACTTTTTCTTCCAAGTAGTGTTTGTTGCAACGGCCATGTCTATTGTATCTGGCGCCGTAGCGGAGCGTATGAAGTTATGGGCTTTCTTAGTGTTTACTGTAGTACTAACAGGATTAATTTACCCAATTGAAGGTTACTGGACATGGGGTGGCGGCTTCTTATCTGAATTAGGCTTTGTTGATTTTGCAGGCTCTGCCATTGTCCATGCAACCGGTGCAGCTGCAGCGCTTGCGGGTGTAATTCTACTGGGAGCACGTAAAGGTAAATATGGTAAAAATGGTGAAATTTACCCAATTCCAGGTTCAAACTTACCACTTGCTACATTGGGTACATTTATTTTATGGATGGGTTGGTTTGGCTTTAACGGTGGATCACAGTTATTAATTTCAGATAAAGAAAACGCAACTGCGGTAGGTCAAATATTACTTAATACCAATGCTGCTGCAGCTATGGGGGCAATTTCAGCCTTGTTCTTATGTAAACTTTTATGGGGCAAAGCCGATTTAACCATGGTACTTAATGGTGCACTTGCAGGCTTAGTGGTTATTACTGCAGACCCATTATCACCATCACCACTAATGGCGTGTTTATTTGGCTTACTAGGTGGCTCATTAGTGATACTTAGTATTGTCGCACTGGACAAAGCTAAGATAGATGATCCCGTGGGTGCTATTTCTGTTCATGGTGTGTGTGGCATCCTAGGTATCGTGCTAGTACCTGTTACTAATGCTGAGGCCAGCATTGTTAATCAGTTGATTGGCCTACTATGTATTATTGGTTTTGTGTTTATTGCTTCATTCATTGTATGGGCAATCCTCAAGCAAACTATGGGTATTCGTGTTACCGAAGAAGAAGAGTTAAACGGTATGGATCAACACGATTGTGGTATTGATGCTTATCCAGAGTTTGTATCAGTTAGAAGTAATTAATTAAAAGTATTGTGTGTTCAATCAAAGCCCTACTCTGTTAGGGCTTTTTTGATTTCAGGGGAGGTTAATTTTTCAGGTGCTAAGGTAATGTGATAAGCTCCTCGCGTTAAATTAACCTTCGGAATATATTACACTTAAATGGCTGAAAAAAAGAAAACATCGACCAGTAAACCCTCGACTAAGCGCGCTACTAAGTCATCTAAATCATCGGCGCGAAAAAGTGCGACTAAAAAAACTTCAAGCACCGCAAAACGGCCACTTTTTAAAACGTTGTTTTCTATTTTTTGGAAACTGAGTCTGGCGACTTTTATCGCCATTGCACTTTATTTTATTTACCTTGATGCAAAAATAACTCGCCAGTTTGAAGGCAATAAATGGCAACTTCCGGCACAAGTATATGCCCGCTCAATGACTTTTTTTCCAGGCCAGTTTTTATCAGAGCAAGAGGTTTTATGGGAGCTTAAGCGCTTAAACTACACGCCAGTTAATCGCTTAAGTCGGACTGGGCAGTATATTAAAACAGCCAATAGTATTAAGATTTTTCGTCGTGACTTTGAATTTTATGATGGTTTAGAGAGCGCTCATGTTATTGAGTTGCGTTTCTCTGGAGAGAAGGTAGCCAGTATTAAAGATAAGTTTGGCCGTCGCTTAAACACTGCCAGATTAGAGCCTGTACAAATAGCCCGTATTGGTAATGACTCAAAACAAGATAGAGAGTTTGTACCATTAGATAAATTTCCTGACATGCTTAAAAATACCTTATTAGTAGTTGAAGACCGCGATTTTTATGATCATCACGGTGTATCGGTATTTTCAATTTTACGCGCTTTGTATACCAATATTCGCGCAGGGCGCACCGTGCAAGGGGGGAGCACATTAACCCAGCAGCTGGCTAAAAATATTTACCTTACCCGTGAGCGTTCGTTAGTGCGTAAAATTAATGAAGCCTTTATTGCGCTTATTCTTGATTACCGTTACTCAAAAGATCAGATTCTCGAAGCCTATTTAAACGAAGTGTACTTAGGTCAGTCATACAACCAAGGGGTACATGGAATGGGGCTGGCCGCCGAGTTTTACTTTGCCAAACCTGTTGATGAACTCGAGTACGACCAAATTGCCTTGCTGGTGGCTATGGTTAAAGGCCCATCTTATTACAATCCTAGACGTTACAAAGAACGTGCGATGGAGCGTCGTGACCTAGTGCTGCGTTTAATGGTCGATAACAAACTTATTTCTACTAAAGAGTATAGAGCCTCGTTAAAGCGCGCAATTGATATTGCACCAATGAAAGCCAGCTTGCAAAAGTCTTACCCAGGTTACTTAGAGTTGGTTAATCGCGAGCTGAAACAGCTGCTACCTGATCAAGAAGTGTTAGATGCAGGGGTGCGCGTATTTACCTACTTCGACTTGCAAAAACAAACCGCAATGGAAGAGTCGATTCAGGCCAGTTTACCTTATTTGGAAAGGCGTCCAAATACCAAAGAATTAGAAGCGGCAATGATCTCCGTTAATGTTGAAAAAGCCGGTGTATCAGCGTTAGTCTCTGGACGCGATGTGCGTTACTCAGGGTTTAACCGGGTGCTTGATACCAAGCGCAATATTGGCTCATTAGTTAAACCGGCAGTGTATTTAAGTGCACTGCAGCTTCCTCATTATAACTTAGCGACGTTACTTGATGATTCACCTGTTCAAGTCACCAACGAAGAGGGAAAAGTATGGCAGCCAGAAAACTTTGATCATCAATACCGTGGTGCCATGCCTCTTTATAAAGCATTTAGCCACAGTATTAATATACCGGCAGTTAACTTAGGGCTTGATGTAGGCGTCGATAAAGTGGCTAACACGCTCAGGGGCTTAGGAGCTAAAGGCTATATTAATGAATACCCATCGCTGCTATTAGGGGCTATTGAAATGTCGAGCTTTGAAGTGGCACAGCTTTATACCACGATTGCAGCAGACGGTGAATACAGAGAGCTGACGTCTATTTCTGCGTTAACCGACTCTGTTGGTAAAGTACTTTATAAGCACAAAGTAATTAACGAGCAACGCTTTGATAAAGATGCCATGTACATGACCAAATATGCTATGAAGCGAGTAACTAAAGATGGCACCGCTAAGCGCTTAAACTTACATTTTCCGTCAATCCAGTTGGCAGGTAAAACAGGCACCAGTAATGAATTACGCGACAGCTGGTTTGCTGGATTTGATCAAAATACAGTGACGGTTGCATGGATAGGCCGTGACGATAATAAAAGCACCGGCTTAACCGGCAGTGTTGGCGCGCTTGAGACCTATATTCGTTATTTAAAACCGCTAAACCCGCAAGCAATTGCCGATACCCGTCCGCCTTCAATTAGGTGGGCATTTGTAAACGAGCAAACTGGGAAGCAAGCACCACCGGGCTGTGGCAAAGTGATTCAGCTACCGCTTAGAGCCAGTGAGTTTAAACCAAGACCAGAATGTATTCGTTAAATAGTAAAAACAAAAAAAGCCCGAAAGGGCTTTTTTTATGGGTAAGCGATCTTATGAGCTAAACGTTATAGTTTGGCAAAAGCGCGCTCTGCCGCTTCAATCGTTGCTTGAACTTCTTGCTCTGTGTGCGCAGCACACACAAAACCAGCTTCAAACGCTGAAGGCGCTAAATAAACCCCTTCTTCAAGCATTAAGTGGAAGAACTTTTTAAAGCGCTCTAAATCACATTCAGTAGCTTGTTGGTAAGTAGTTACTTTTTCTGCATCGGTGAAGAAAAAACCATACATGCCGCCAGCGTAGTTAGTCGTTAAGGCAATACCTGCTTTTTTAGCTGCGGCTTCAAAGCCTTCACAAATCGCTTTACTAATGGCTTCTAGTTTTTCGTGAACGCCAGGAGCGCTTAGTAGTTCAAGTGATTTTAAGCCTGCTGCCATCGCAATTGGGTTACCTGAAAGTGTACCCGCTTGATAAACAGGGCCTACAGGGGCTATGTAATCCATTATTTCTGTTTTACCACCAAATGCGCCAACTGGCATGCCACCACCAATTACTTTACCTAAACAGGTTAGGTCTGGCTTGATGTTGTAATACGCTTGAGCGCCACCAAGGGCGACACGAAAACCTGTCATTACTTCGTCAAAAATAAGCACAGATTGGTACTGATCACATACTTCACGCAGACCTTCTAAAAAGCCGGGTACTGGTGGAATACAGTTCATGTTACCGGCAACTGGTTCAACAATAATACACGCGATTTCATCGGCGTACTTGGCAAAAATCGCTTTTACTTCTTCAATATTGTTAAACGAAACGGTGAGTGTGTGCTTAGCTAAATCTTCAGGAATGCCTGGAGAGTTAGGTACACCCATAGTTAATGCGCCAGAGCCGGCTTTTACTAGCAGTGAATCTGCATGGCCGTGGTAACACCCTTCAAATTTTAAGATTTTGTCACGACCAGTAAAGCCACGGGCTAAGCGAATTGCGCTCATTGTTGCTTCTGTACCTGAGCTTACCATACGTACTTTTTCGATAGATGGGACTAGCTCTTTTACTTTTTCAGCCATTAAAATTTCAGCTTCAGTAGGTGCACCGTAGCTTAAACCATTTTCTACCGCGTCATGCACTGCTTGTTTTATTTCAGGGTGATTGTGGCCCATAATCATTGGACCCCAAGAGCCTACATAATCGATGTAACGGTTGCCATCAGCATCAAATGTAAACGCGCCCTGTGCTTTAGTAATAAACAGCGGAGTACCACCTACACCATTAAATGCACGCACTGGTGAATTTACGCCACCAGGAATAGAGTCTTGAGCTCGTTTAAATAAGTCTTGGCTAATTGTCATGAAAAATCCTATTGTTTTATCACTTTAAAATTAAAAGCTTAGCTATCGCGTTTGCGGCTAAACCAAGGAACGTCTACTTCATACTGCTCGACTTTGTTTTCTACGCCGAGGGTTAAAGCAAACAGTGCCATACGAATAAGAACGCCATTTTGTACTTGGCGGAATATTGCTAGATTGTCGTTAGCATTCAAGTCGTTATCAAGCTCGTTTGCCTCTAAACGGCTATCGCGAGGAAGCGGGTGCATTAATACTGAATTAGGTTTGCAATGAGTATTATAAATAGACTGGCTAATTCTAAATCCACCACGATACTTATTAGCTTCTTCTTGTGATGGAAAACGCTCTTCTTGGATTCGTGTTTGATAAACGATATCGGCTGCTAAGTTACCTTCCATTTTATCTACCAGTTCAATTTTATGACCGGCATTTTCAACCGCAGATAAAATTGAGTCAGGCATTTGTAAGCCATTAGGGGCAACCATCGAAAACTTAATGTCTTTGTAATGGCATAATAACTTTGATAGCGAGTGAACAGTACGGCCATATTTTAAATCGCCGACTAGCGCAATGTGCATACCATCGATATTTTGATCGAAGCGGTTAAGTTCACGCTCAATAGTTAATAAATCAAGCAATGCTTGGGTAGGGTGCTCATTGGGTCCGTCACCACCGTTTATTACTGGTACGCTGCAACCTGTTGCAAATTCAGCTACCGAGCCTGAGTCAGGATGGCGCATAGCAACCGCATCAGCATACGCTGAAATAACGCGTGCGGTATCATAAAGTGATTCGCCCTTAGCAAGCGCAGAGCTTTGCATGCCGGTGGTTTCACGAACCAGTCCACCGAGTAAGTTAAACGCAGTGCCAAAACTAACACGAGTACGAGTGCTGGGTTCAAAAAATAGATTTGCTAAAATAGCGCCTTCAAGCACGTTGGTCCGCTTTTGTTTTTTAGCATATGGCTCCATTTTTTTTGCCACAGCAAATATGCGTTCAATACAGTCTCGGTCGAGTTGATTAACAGAGAGTATATTTTCACCTTGGAAACTGAACATGGGGTTATTCCTAGTTATTCAAAAAGGCGCGATAATCCATAAAGGAGCACGCAATCGCGCGTATTATACAAACTTAGTTTGCGACTTGGCAGTGTAATTTATAATCCTGTATTTAAAAGCTTGGCTTAATTATGGCTAAAGCAACTATAACGAGTAACGCTAAAACAGGTAGCTCGTTGAAAATTCGGTAAAACCGATCGCTTTTTGTATTTCTATCGTGTTTAAAATCAGCTAATAATTTGAAACAGTAGCCATGATAAATATATAAAATGATTACCAGCACTAGTTTGTAATGCAGCCACATACTGTAACGAAACCATTCGCGGCCGTATTCAACAATAGTTAATACGCCAAACACTGCGGTAAGCACAGCAAAGGGGGTAACAAAATAAAGTAGCCGACGTTCCATTACTTTTAGCATTGAGTTACACGATTTTTCTTCACTCATAGCGTGATAAACAAAAAGTCGAGGTAGGTAAAAAATACCGGCAAACCAAGCAATCATAAAAAATACGTGCAAGGTTTTGTAAATTAATAATGCGCTCATACTGTTCTCATTATTGTTAAAGTAAACTGTTACGTATGGTTAGAATATGATGGATTTGATCCCACCTTAGTAATCCCATAATTTGTTGATTATCTAATAAGTTATATACATAAAGTGCACCACTGCGTTTATCATTTAAAATTTCAAAGGCATCTGCAAGAGTAGCTTGGCTGCTGATACCTTGTAAGCTAATGTATTTTATATTGACCGCCTGATCAGACATTAAACTTAAGTCATATTCAGCTAGGCGATAACCATTTTCTTCATCAAATACAATTAATGGTGTTTGGCTGTCCATGGCATCTAGACTGTTTTTTATTTGCTCTTTATCGTCGGAGTAGAGCAGTTTAAAGTCTTCATCCATGTCATCCATCACTCCTACTTTTTGTAAGGCTTCAGTGGCGGGAGAGACATGATAGGGAAGCCCTTGAAAGTCTAATTGCTGTAAAAATATTGAGCGGTTACCAAATACCTGTAAAGCTGTAACGTAGGCGGTAGTAATGACGATCATCGCTGGCACAATAATTTCCGGTGACGAGGTCAGCTCCATTACGGTGGTCAGTGCCGCTAAGGGGGAGTGTAGTGTGGCCGCTAATAATCCTGCCATGCCCAGCACCCCGTAAGTGCCGGCTATATCGGTGCCGGGGCTAATAAATTGAGCAAAAAATGCCATTAAAGTACCGGTTAAAACGCCAAGTCCAATAACCGGACCAATTAACCCACCAGGAATACCTAAGCCAATAGCAAACAAGGTGGCTAATAACTTAGCAATTAAAATAGTGGTGAGTAGTTGCATGTTTTCTGGTGACTCAACCGCAATAGTTATCGCACTCATACCCGAGCCCATTGCTTGTGGAACTGCGTAAGCAATTAAACTGGCAATACACCCTGCAATTATTAAACGTGGAAACATACTAAGTGGTTTAAAGGTTTTAATAATCAGCATTAAGTTTTGATTAAAAGCATAAGCCACCGCGCCCAACCCCATGCCGCACAAAACTAAATAGGGGTAATGCCAACCACTTAAAGGCGCAATGCTTATTAGCGCAAGTTCTGAGCCTTCACCAAATACAAACTGTGTTGCTAATGCGCCGGTAACGGCTGCGAGCATAATCGGCACAAAAATATGCACTTTGTATTCTCTGAGCACCACTTCCATTACAAAAATAACCGCAGCCAGGGGGGTATTGAACGACGCAGCAATGCCCGCGGCAACGCCACAACCACTGAGGGTACGCATAGCGTTGTGGGGTAAGTGTAGTTTATTTGCTAATATGCTTGCCCCCGCTGCTCCCATGTGAACTGAGGGGCCTTCGCGGCCAACAGAAAAACCGCTGATCAGTGCAAGCGCGCCGCCTACAAACTGGTTAACCGTATTATAAAGTGGCATTTGCCCGTAATGACGTTTTATTCTGTGTATTACAAAGGGGATACCCAAGCGGTAATGTTTAAAGCCAGTGAAAGCCGCAAATGTAGCTATTAATAACGCTGCAACTAAAGGCATTAATACCCGTTCTAGGGTAGGGAGAGTAGTAAAGTCGTCAGGGGTTTCTAAAAATAAACTTTGAAAAAATAAAATGGTTAGGCGAAACAGTATAATGAAAAATGCAGCAATTAGTCCGGCACTTACGCCCAATAAGCATAATTGTACGGATGTTTTTGGTTTTGCTAATCGACGTCTCAGTCGCTCAAGCCACATGCTTTATTTCCCCGTAGCATTTTTAGGCGTCAAGTTTATCAAAATAGTCTAGGGAAGTCCTTGAGATTTTTAACAACCGATTAATTTAAATTAAATTTATAGTATATTGATTCACTGAACAGATTAAACGCGCATTGTTTTAATTAAAGCTTATAAACGCGAGCTTACTATACTTGATTAAAACACTCAGGTATTAGATAATCTGGTGCATTAGTATAAAGGTATTGAGGGTTATAAAATGTCTGAAGAATTACCCATTAAGTTTAGCGACGCAGCCGCTGTGCGTGTTAAACAGTTAATCGACGAAGAAGAAAACCCAGATCTAAAACTGCGTGTTTATGTCACAGGCGGTGGTTGTTCAGGTTTTCAATACGGTTTTACTTTTGATGAAAAAGCGAATCCTGGCGATTTAGAAATTGTTAAAAACGGGGTTACCTTAGTCATTGACCCTATGAGTATCCAATATTTAGTTGATGGCGAAGTTGATTACACCGAGGGATTAGAAGGGGCACGCTTTTTTGTCTCTAATCCTAATGCGACCACTACATGTGGTTGTGGTGCTAGTTTTAGCGTATAAAAATATCGTTATCCAAAAAAATCATAACTCAGTTGGGCTGTATTCTGTTATTTGCATCATTAACACAAAAAAGCCAAGCACAAACGCAGAGAAGACTAAAATATAGATAAAGCCTTTTTTACCCTGTTTGATTGGAATTGCATAATGGCGCAAAAAAAAGTACCAGCCCAAGCATAAAATAATAGGCAGTAAAAAAAGTAGTCTAAACATGATTTAGCCTTTTTAAGCAAATAATAAGTTAATAATAAACGGCTTATATTTAAATGAAACAAAAAAGTTATAAAATATTTAACCTTATTCAGACTTAGTAAATATTTGTTGTTAAACTTTAATCGCATAATTACTAATTAATCATTCAGATCAACGGTGAATGGTATATAATGTATCCAAGAGTGAAACGGGCAAGGTTTCATTTTTCACAATAATAAAGTGTTAATACATATTTGAGCGTTTTTTATTGGTT
Source organism: Pseudoalteromonas sp. S4741 (assembly GCF_005886135.1). Classification (NCBI taxonomy): domain Bacteria; kingdom Pseudomonadati; phylum Pseudomonadota; class Gammaproteobacteria; order Alteromonadales; family Pseudoalteromonadaceae; genus Pseudoalteromonas; species Pseudoalteromonas sp. S4741. The sequence goes on from NZ_PNCN01000012.1 coordinate 18,925, forward strand.
GAATTGTAAGCGTTTACACTGCGCTTTAGTGAGTGGTTGTAGTTTTACAGTGTTGGCGATTTTAAGCGCTTAGCTATATGTATATTTAAACAACGAGTAGGAGTTGTATATGATGGGTAAAACCGTATCTTCGGAAGAAAATGCAAAATTAACAAAGTGGCTTAAAACTAAACGCCATGAAAAAGGCTACACCATGCGCAGCTTAGCGCAAATCTTGGGTACGCCACATTCTTTTATTGGCAAAATTGAAAATCAGGAACGTCGTTTAGATGTAATTGAGTTTGTTCGCTACTGTAATGCATTAGAAGTCGACCCGTATGAAGCATTAAGCTTAATTAAAGCTGACTAACGCTTTCTTTTTGGTTCTAATCGTAAAGTTAAATTAGCGTCTACAGCCAATACTAGTGCAGGGATGCATTAGGTATTTTTATGATAATTTTGCTCTAGTGAATATAGTTTGTGCCTAATTAGAAATAAAAACACTAATGAGGGTAAAACCATAAGTGCAGTTAATACAAAGAACAATGACCAATTCCCCATTAGCCAATCATCAATAACCACACCGCTGTAACTCGATAATAACGTACGGCCTAAATTACCCAGAGATGCTAGTAGTGCGTAATGAGTAGCGCTAAACGCTCTGTCACACAACATAGATATAAAAGCAACCATTGCCACTAAAGACCAAGCTTGGGTAAAGCCATCAACTACAATTGCCATTGCATATAAGTGCTCTTGTGGGCCAGCTAAGGCAATCCAAGAAAACATTAAGTTAGATGCTGCCATGGCTACGCCACTAATAAATAAGCCTTTCACAATGCCATATTTATGGTTAAAAATACTGCCCAAAAAGGCAAATAAAATGGTGATTAACCCCGTGCCGAGTTTTGAGTAATTTGCTATTTGCGTATTACTAAAGCCAACTTCTTTATAAAATACAATCGACATCCGCGCTAAAAATGCTTCACCAATCTTAAATAAGAAAATAAACGCCAGCAGCGCCAACGCGGTTTTAACGCCATTTTTAGCAAAAAAGGTTTTAAACGGATCAACCAGGGTAACGCCTAGCCATGCAAGCGTTTTTGTTAGTGGTGTTTGTTTAGTTGCGGCGAGTTTTTCAAGATAAACACGTTCTAGTTCGGCATGTACGGCTTCGCGATTTGATTGTGGCTCTTTAGCCCAAAATACACAGCTAATTAATAACAGCAAAATCGCGGATAAAAAATAATACACCTGTGGCCAGTCAATATTTGGCATATCAGCCATGTAAAAAGGCACAGCTCCTAATAAAGCATAGCCAGTCCACCAACCTGAGGTGGCCATTGCAGCCGCCGCGGTGGCTTTGTGAGATTCATTTTCACTAAGGGTGTCTATTCGAAAGGCGTCAATTGCAATATCTTGCGTTGCAGAGGCTATGGCGATTAACAAGCAAAGTGCGGCGGCAACCGCTAGGTTTGCTTTCAAATCAAGTCCTGCAAGTAGCAATGTGCCAAGCAAAATAAAGCTTTGGCAAAACAGGATCCAACTACGGCGCTGACCAAGCCAATTATATAAAAAGGGCAGTTTAGTGCGGTCTATTAAAGGTGACCATAAAAAGTTGATGCTGTAGGCACCAAACACAATGCCAAATAGGCCAATCATGCTGCGGCTCAAACCTTCATCTTTAAGCCATGCCGACATTACTGAGCCAATTAATACCCACGGAAAGCCACTGCTCATTCCAAATATAAAAACATTAATCAAACGTTTATCTTTAAAATAAGAAAAGTATTCGCTAACAGAAAGTGTGCTATTCATAGAGGCTCATTGGCTTATACAAAGAGCAGCTAAGGCTGCTCTTATTAAAAAAGTTATAAAGGAACTTGCTCAAGCACCTTAATATTTAATATAACGACCGGTTTTTCGGGTACAAAGTTGTAGCCAATTTTGTCATTAAATCCGGTTTTTACAGCCATGATTTTATCGAGTGTTTCATAGCCTTCCATCACACTGCCAAACACGGCAAATCCCCAATCACGGCCAGGGTTTAAATGATCGTTATCATCCATATTAAAAAAGAACTGACGCGTTCCTGAGTGTGGTTCACGGTCTTGATAAGCCATCGCAATGCTATACATATCGTTTGTTAAGCCGTTACCGCTTTCATTAAAAATAGGGTCGTTTTCATGTAGGCCATCGTAATCTTTATCATAACCACCGCCTTGAATTACAAAGTCACGATCATTTTCTACATCGCGTTCTACACGATGAAACACGCTGCCTTGATAGCTTTTATCAGACACGTAAGTCAAAAAGTTATTGACCGTAATAGGGGCTCTTGAGCGGTCTAATTCAACCACAATGCTGCCCAACGATGTCACAATTTCTACCCGAGGGAAAATATTATCTTTTTGCACAAAACGACCCTCTTGAGCCGCTAAGCTACTAACGCTAAATAATAAGCTTACGCAGATTAAAAAAAGTTGCTTCATTATTAACCTTCTAAAAATGCAATTAATTCAGGGTCAGATACAATGCGGGTAATTAACTGCTCAGTCAACTTATTGAGCTGACCTTCAATTTTTGCTCTATCATGACCAAGTGGGCCAGATAAATTAGCATTACCGCTGTAGCGCTTACTGAAATTACTGGTAGGGCGAATCACCCGCACTTCAAATTCAATCTTGGCATCACTGGTATGGCTCATTAGCTTTTCTGTAACTACCGCTTGCAGTGCGTGAATATCTAACTCAAAGCGCAATTGCGCTAAATTAGAAATGCTGGCGCCATTGCGACTAAGCGCACTGTCTAGTGCACTTTTAACAGACTCAGTAATACCCGTGCTGGCAATGGTTTTTGTTTTGCTCGATTCAATCAACTTTAAGGTTGCACTGTCACCACGTAAATCAATCACGCTGGTGTTTAAGCTGTTATTGATTGAGCTTATTTGTCCACTTTTATAGACGGGATTGAGAATAAGCTGATTAGGCTGATTGGCACATCCCGAAAAAACCACTAAAGTACAACAGCTCAATAATATCTTTATGAGTTTCATTTATAACGTCCCACTATTTTTAGTTGCGCTGAGTACCACAAACTTTTTATTAGAGCCTAATAAAGTACAGTTACCAAACATACGGTTTAGTTTGCCATGATAATCTAAATGACGATTGCCAATAATACGCAACTCGCCACCTTCTTTTAATGTGTCTTTTGCTTGCTTGAACATTTGCCATGCTATGTGGTCGGTAACCGCTTGTGCTTGGTGAAATGGCGGATTACACAATACAATATCAGCACTTTTACGTTCAAAGTCAGTTAAACAATCATTCTCTATAAAAGTACATTGTTCAAACTTGTCTTCCATGTTTAATTCAATGTTGAGTCGAGCTGATTCAACCGCCATATATGATTCATCAACAAAGCTAATATGAGCATTAGGACAGCGCGCTAATGTCATTAAACCAACCACGCCATTACCACAGCCTAAATCTATAATATTTTTGGCTTTATTTGTTTGTGGCAAATAATTAAAAAAGAAGCGCGCACCTATATCAAGTGAATCACGTGAAAACACATTGGCATGATTGCTTATTGTAAAATCAGTGCCTTCGAGTGGCCAGCTCACTGGGAAATCTGCACCTTTATAACCGCCAGCGGCTTGGCTAATAATTAAACGTGATTTTTTTACTGCAAGACTTGTTTTCGTCTCACCAATAAAGTTTTCAAATGCTTTAATAGTAGAGTTATGCACGTCTTTAGTTTTTGCAGCACCAATAACCGGTGTACCTGGCGCGAGCACTTCGCTTAGTTCAGATAACTGATACTGTAAAAAAGCCAACGTGCGTGGTACTTTTACTAACACTAGGTCTACTTGCTCAGGTAAAGCCGATAAACTATCAAGCTGGCTAAACGCGGTTGTTGCAATTTTGTTTTGCGCTAAGTTATGAGCCGCCGCCTGATGGCTAATATAAGAGTCGTTTACTGAACAAACAGTTAACTGTTGTTTGCTAAAATAACAGCTAAGTGCACCAAAGCTGTCGTTTAAGATCAGTAACGAGCGACAATCAGGGTAGTGTTCATTAACATAGTCAATGAGGTATTCGTCTGCTGAATCCCACGCTTGTAAGCTGCGGTTTTTTTGATCCAAAGGAAAGCGTTCAAGAGTAAAGGTGTTATCGCCGAGCGTAGCTTGCGTAGTCATAATAGTTTAATGATCAGTAATCAAATGATAGGTAAATTCTAACATGCAACCGCCAAACGCCAACCCCCAACTGTTACCAAATGGCTTTTCTTATCAAAGTAAGGTGCTTAGTGCGCAAAAAAGCCTCGATTTATTTTACTATTTGCAGCAAAACCTAAATTGGCAACAGCCAAACATTACAGTGTTTGGTAAAACGGGGCCAATACCTAGGCTACAATGTTTTATCAGCGAAGAAAATCTTGATTACGGTTATTCTGGGCATAAACTCGATTTAGAGCCTTGGCCAGACGTATTACTTGCCATGCGAACACGTTTAGAAAATCACCTACAGCAACCGTTTAATTCAATTTTGGTTAATTACTATCGGGATGGCCACGATTGTATGGGTTGGCATAGTGATGACGAAGCTGAGCTTGGCCCTGAGCCTACCATAGCCTGTGTATCGCTTGGCTCAGAGCGATTATTTAAACTTAAACACAAAGTAAGCAACAGCATTACTAACATTAAATTACAAAGTGGTAGTTGTTTAATAATGAGCGGACAGAGCCAACAAAATTACCAGCATGCGCTACCAAAACAAACAACACTTAAACACCCGCGGATCAGTTTAACGTTTCGCTATATTAATAATGGTTTCAGTTAAATAGCATTAGCCATGGTGTAGCCGCAGTTGTTATAGTAACCATATAACTGAATTTTGAGGGTGGTTTTATGTCAATGCAACAACAAATACGTGACAAGCTAGCAAATGCTATTGCGTGTAAGCATTTAAATGTTATTAACGAAAGCCATATGCACAGTGCAGGCACTGAATCACACTTTAAAGTGATTGTAGTTAGTGAGGAATTTGCTGGTAAGCGATTATTGCAGCGTCATCGTCAAATTAATGAAATTTTAAAAGATGAGCTGGCAAATCATATTCATGCGCTTGCGATGCACACTTATACTCCTGAGGAATTTACAGAGCACGACGGCGAAGCGCCGCAGTCACCTAATTGCATGGGCGGCTCAAAAGTTGGATAACAGGTATAGTGAATTGGTTTGAGCAGTGAGTAACTGATCAGATCAGTTTTTTTTGTTTTAGCCTTTAAACTAGCGCTAATTTTTATTGTAAAAGATATAGGATGATCAATGGTCATTAAGCCTAAAATTCGCGGATTTATCTGCACCAATGCACACCCAGTAGGCTGTGCAGAGCATGTACAAGAACAAATTAATTATGTTAAGCAGCAAGGGGCGTTAAAAAATGCACCTAAAAATGTATTAGTTATTGGTGCGTCTACAGGTTATGGCCTAGCGTCTCGCATTACCGCTGCATTTGGTGGTGGCGCTAAAACATTAGGTGTGTTCTTTGAAAAAGAAGGCACTGAGCGTAAAACAGGCTCTGCGGGTTGGTATAATACGGCGGCGTTTCAAGCAGCCGCTGAAGCTGAAGGTTTATGGTCAAAAAATATTAATGGTGATGCGTTTTCTAACGAAATTAAACAAAAAGCAATCGACACCATTAAAGCTGAATTAGGTAAAGTTGACTGTATTATTTACAGCTTAGCGTCACCTCGTCGTACTGATCCAAATACCGGCGAAGTGTTTTCTTCAACGCTTAAGCCAATTGGTAATGCGGTAACCACTAAAAACTTGAATACGTCAAAGCGTGAAATTGATGAAGTAACTGTTGAAGCGGCAAACCAAGACGATATCGACAACACCATTAAAGTAATGGGTGGCGAAGATTGGGAAATGTGGATTGACGCACTTAAGAACGCTGATGTACTCGCAGATAACTTTAAAACCACGGCTTACACTTATATTGGTAAAGAACTAACGTGGCCAATTTACGGTCATGCAACAATTGGTAAAGCCAAAGAAGATTTAGACCGTGCCACTGCTGCTATTAAAGCTGCTACCCAAGATTTAAATGGTGAAGCCTACGTTTCATCGCTTAATGCGGTTGTTACTCAAGCAAGCTCTGCAATTCCAATCATGCCACTTTATATTTCTGCCTTATTTAAAGTGATGAAGGCTGATGGCACGTATGAAGGCACCATTGAGCAAATTCATGCGCTATTTAGTGAGAACTTATATGGTGATTCACCTCGTTTTGATGAGGGCGGGCATTTATTCCAAAACTACAAAGAGCTGGAAGATGATGTTCAATCTCGCGTTCAAGCCATTTGGGATAGTGTAGATACAAACTCAATTGATGAGTTAACCGATTATATTGGTTACCATAATGAATTTTTACGCTTGTTTGGTTTTGGTATTGACGCGGTTGATTATGAACAAGATGTAAATCCTGTTGCACCTATTGCTAATATGATTGACTAACTTGTCGCTGATAACGCATTTTTGAAAAAGTCGCCTTGTGCGGCTTTTTTGTTTTTTAGCTTTGATTTAAAAAAATATTTGCTAATTGTTGGCTAATTTACCACTTTGGTCTAGCTTGTATTTTATTAATTGTTAATTACAAAACTAAATAAACGTTTCTCTCGTATAATTTTCATAAATACACTCGCATAGTCAGCCACAATAATGTTAAAATCAAAGCAATATGTGAGGAGTTTTACTGCGCTGCTTGTTTGGTATTTTTAGCGAGTCATTTTATATAGCTTGCAATAATACAAATAGCGGCGTGGTTGGTACGATTTTTCAGTTTCTTTCCGTTAATGTAGTGCAAGTGCGTATGATCAATATAAAAAAAGGTCTGGATTTACCCTTAGAGGGCGCACCTCAGCAAGTTATTCATGATGGCTCTGCCGTCAAACGTGTAGCTGTGCTAGGTGAAGAGTTTATCGGTATGCGTCCAACCATGCATGTTCGTGTGGATGACCAAGTCAAAAAAGGCCAGGTACTTTTTGAAGATAAAAAGAACCCAGGCGTATTATTTACTGCACCAGCTTCTGGTACAGTAAAAGAAATTAATCGCGGTGCTAAACGTGTTCTGCAATCTGTTGTTATTGAAGTAAACGGCAGTGAGCAAATCACCTTTGGTTCTTTCTCGGAAACTGAGCTTAACAGCTTAGATCGTGAAAAAGCTAAAGAAGTACTAGTTCAATCGGGTCAATGGGTAGCACTTCGTGCTCGTCCATTTAGTAAAGTAGCAGCGTTGGATGCAAATCCGAGCTCTATTTTTGTGACAGCTATCGATACCAATCCACTTGCTGCAGATCCTGCAGTAATTATTGCTGAAAATGCGAAAGCATTTGAAGCAGGTTTGGCTGTTGTGTCACGTTTAACCGATGGCAAAGTATTTGTTTGTAAGCAAGCAGGTAGTCAAGTTCCTAGTTCACCTATTGCTCAAGTAGAAGTGCATGAGTTTGGTGGCGTGCATCCGGCTGGCCTTGTTGGCACTCATATCCATTACCTTGACCCAGTATCTGCTAGTAAGCAAGTTTGGCACATTGGTTACCAAGACGTTATTGCGTATGGTCACCTTTTCCTTACTGGTGAAATTTACACAGACCGTGTTGTTTCTCTCGCAGGTCCACGCGTTAAAAATCCTCGTTTAGTGAAAACACAATTAGGTGCTTCACTTGATGACTTAGTGGCAGGCGAATTAGAAGACGGTGATAACCGTGTTATTTCTGGTTCTGTACTTGCCGGTGCTACGTCGTCTGGTGTTCATGCATTCTTAGGTCGTTACCATGTTCAAGTATCTGTTTTACTTGAAGGTCGCGAAAAAGAATTTTTTGGCTGGATTGCACCAGGTAGTGATAAATTCTCTGTAACGCGTACATTCTTGTCTCACCTTACACCGAGTCGTTTATTTAAAATGACAACGTCTACGGGCGGTTCAAAACGTGCCATGGTTCCACTTGGAAGCTATGAGCGTGTTATGCCACTTGATATTTTGCCAACGCTTTTATTACGTGACTTATTGTCTCGTGATTTAGATAGTGCAATTTCATTAGGTGCGCTTGAATTAGATGAAGAAGATTTAGCGTTATGCACCTTCGTTTGTCCTGGCAAATACGAGTACGGCGCAGCCCTACGCGATTGCTTAACTACGATCGAGAAGGAAGGCTAAAATGGGCTTAAAAACTTTCTTAGAAGATATCGAACCGCATTTTGAACCAGGTGGTAAGCATGAGAAATGGTACGCGCTGTATGAAGCCGCTGCGACTATTTTTTACACGCCAGGTTACGTAAACAAAGGTTCAACTCACGTTCGTGATAACATCGACCTAAAACGCATGATGATTTTAGTGTGGATGGCGACGTTCCCTGCCATGTTCTTTGGTATGTTCAATATTGGTCATCAAGCGGCAATCGCGCTTGGTAATGGTTTTGAACTAGCTAACATTTGGCAAGTAGGTTTATTCCAGTTATTAGGCGGTGAGTTAACCGTTGATGCTGGTTGGGGCGCAAAAATGTTCTACGGAGCATGTTTCTTCCTACCTATTTATGCAACAACCTTTATTGTCGGTGGTTTTTGGGAAGTATTGTTTGCTTCTGTGCGTAAGCATGAAGTAAATGAAGGTTTCTTCGTAACCTCTGTATTATTTGCATTAATCCTGCCTGCAACGATTCCTTTATGGCAAGTTGCGCTAGGTATTACTTTTGGTGTAGTTATCGCAAAAGAAATATTTGGTGGTACAGGTCGTAACTTCTTAAACCCTGCGCTTGCTGGTCGTGCGTTTTTATTCTTCGCATACCCTGCACAAATTTCAGGTGACACAGTATGGACTGCCGTAGATTCATTCTCTGGCGCGACTATGCTTGGTCAAGCGTTTGCTGGTACGTTAAATTACGCGACTGATATTGAGCTTTGGTGGAATGCGTTTTACGGATTCATTCAAGGTTCTATGGGCGAAACGTCTACACTAGCAGTGCTTATTGGTGGTTTATTCCTAATTTATGTACGTATCGCGTCTTGGCGTATCGTGCTAGGTGTATTCCTAGGTATGGTAGTAACCTCATCAATACTAAATACTATTGGTTCTGAAACCAATGCTATGTTTGCTATGCCTTGGTACTGGCATATGGTATTAGGTGGTTTTGCATTCGGTATGTTCTTTATGGCAACTGACCCTGTATCTGCTGCATTTACTGATAAAGGTAAATTAGCATACGGTGCGCTTATTGGCTTTATGGTAGTTATGATCCGTGTAGTAAACCCTGCATACCCAGAGGGCATCATGCTAGCAATCTTGTTTGCTAACTTGTTTGCACCTTTATTCGATCACTTTGTAGTGCAAGCTAATATCAAGCGGAGGTTGGCACGTAATGTCTAGTAATAACGAATCAATTGGCAAAACGCTAGCTGTTGTTGTCTCATTATGTTTAGTGTGTGCAGTTATTGTGTCGCTAACGTCTGTGCAACTTCGCCCTCTGCAAAAAGCAAATAAAGCAAAAGATATTCAAAGTAATATCTTAGCTGCTGCTGGTATTGGTAAAATTGATAACGTTGCCGAAACGTTTGAAGCTAAAATCGAAACTCGCTTTGTTGATATGCAAAGTGGTGAGTTTGCTGAGCCGGTAGAAGATTTCGACTTTGAAAAAAGCAAATACGATGCTGATTTAAGTAAATCTTTAAAAGAGAATGGGATTAAGGACATCGCAGGTATTCAACGTATTACCAAACGTGCGCCTGTTTACATCTCTAAAAAAGACGATGGCTCTACTGATGCAATCATCCTTCCTATTCAGGGTTATGGTTTATGGGGTTTAATGTACGGTTTTATCTCGCTTGAAAGCGATGGCGAAACTATTAAAGACATTATTTTCTACAAACATAACGAAACACCTGGTTTAGGTGGTGAAATTCAAAACCCACAGTGGACTGCAACGTGGGAAGGTAAAGAGTTACCAATCCAAATCGTTAAAGGGACTGCAGCCGGTGATGAGCACAAGATCGACGGTCTTTCAGGTGCTACATTAACGTCTAATGGTGTTGACCATGCAGTTGACTTTTGGACTGGCGAAAATGGCTTTGGCCCTTTCCTTGCGAAAGTACGTAAAGGAGCATTGAACTAATGGCTGATACTAAAGAAATGAAGGCGGTCCTATTCGGTCCAGTTTTCGCTAACAACCCAATCGCATTACAAGTACTTGGTATTTGTTCTGCGCTAGCGGTAACGTCTAGCTTAAAAAATGCATTAATCATGTCAATCGCATTGACCTTGGTAACTGCATTCTCTAGCCTTTTTATCTCGACTATTCGTAACCATATCCCATCATCAGTACGTATCATCGTACAGATGACGATTATTGCATCATTAGTAATCGTGGTTGACCAAGTACTACAAGCTTTCTCTTACGCTACGGCAAAAGAGTTATCAGTATTCGTTGGTCTAATCATTACTAACTGTATTGTAATGGGTCGTGCTGAAGCGTACGCAATGAAGTCGCCACCACTTATGTCATTCTTAGATGGTATTGGTAATGGTTTAGGCTACTCAGTGGTATTACTTACTGTTGGTTTCATTCGTGAGCTATTCGGTAAGGGAACACTATTCGGTGTTGATATTATTCCATTAGTACAAAATGGTGGTTGGTACCAACCTATGGGTCTATTGATCTTACCACCGAGTGCATTCTTCATTATTGGTTTATTCATTTGGGTACTTCGTACTTATAAGAAAGATCAAGTAGAAGCTAAAGCGTAAGGGGCGATAAGTGGAACATTATATTAGTTTATTTGTAAAAGCCGTTTTTATTGAAAACTTAGCGTTAGCTTTCTTCCTAGGTATGTGTACTTTCTTAGCCGTGTCTAAAAAAGTAACTACATCAATTGGTCTAGGGGTAGCGGTTATTGTTGTATTAGGTATTTCAGTACCGGTTAATAACTTGGTTTACCATGCGGTACTTGCACCGGGTGCATTAGAGTGGCTTGGTTACCCAGAAGCGGATCTTAGCTTTTTACGTTTCTTAACGTTCATTGGTGTTATTGCTGCACTGGTGCAAATTCTTGAAATGGCATTAGATAAGTTCTTCCCACCGCTGTACAACGCATTAGGTATTTTCCTACCACTAATCACAGTTAACTGTGCAATTTTTGGTGCGGTATCATTCATGGTTGAGCGTAACTATAACTTCGGCGAGTCTGTTGTTTATGGTATTGGCGCTGGTGTGGGTTGGGCGCTTGCAATTACATTACTTGCAGGTATCCGTGAGAAAATGAAGTATTCAGACGTACCAGATGGTTTACGTGGTCTAGGTATTACCTTTATCACTGTTGGCTTGATGGGTCTTGGCTTTATGTCATTCTCTGGTATTTCACTGTAATAATAGCGAGGTCAATCATGGATATTTTCTTAGGCGTTGGTGTTTTTATCGCTATCGTTGTAATACTAGTTTTAATCATCATTGGTGCTAAATCTAAACTAGTTGCAAGCGGTGACATCATCATCGGTATTAATGGCGACCCAGATAAAGCCATTAAAACATCAGCGGGTAGTAAGCTTTTAGGTGCACTATCTGAATCAGGTATTTTCGTATCTTCTGCATGTGGTGGCGGTGGCTCTTGTGGTCAGTGTCGCGTTCACATTAAAGAAGGTGGCGGTGATATTCTGCCAACTGAACTTGACCACATCTCTAAAGGTGAGGCACGTGAAGGTTGTCGTTTAGCGTGTCAGGTTAATGTTAAAAATGACATGGAAATTGAACTTGAAGAGTCAATTTTCGGTGTTAAAAAATGGGATTGTGAAGTTATCTCTAACGATAACAAAGCAACGTTCATCAAAGAACTTAAGCTACAAATTCCAGATGGCGAGTCAGTGCCGTTCCGTGCGGGTGGTTACATCCAAATCGAAGCGCCAGCTCACCATGTTAAATACGCTGATTTCGATATTCCTGAAGAGTATCGTGGCGATTGGAACCATTTTGGTTTCTTCGACCTGGAGTCAAAAGTAGACGAAGAAACAATTCGTGCTTACTCAATGGCTAACTACCCAGAAGAAGAAGGCATTATTATGCTTAACGTGCGTATCGCTACGCCGCCGCCAAGAAACTTGAGCCTACCATGTGGTAAAATGTCTTCGTATATTTGGTCACTTAAAGAAGGCGATAAAGTAACTATTTCTGGTCCATTTGGTGAGTTCTTCGCTAAAGACACAGACGCTGAAATGGTATTCGTAGGTGGTGGTGCAGGTATGGCACCAATGCGTTCACATATCTTTGACCAACTTAAGCGTTTAAACTCTAAGCGTAAAATTAGTTTCTGGTATGGTGCGCGTTCTAAGCGTGAAATGTTCTATGTTGAAGATTTTGACGGCCTAGCTGAGCAAAACGAAAACTTCGTTTGGCACACAGCGCTTTCAGATCCGCAACCAGAAGATAACTGGGAAGGCTACACAGGCTTTATCCATAACGTGTTATTTGAGAACTATCTTAAAGATCACGAAGCGCCTGAAGATTGTGAGTTCTACATGTGTGGTCCTCCAATGATGAATGCGGCAGTTATCTCTATGCTTAAAGATTTAGGTGTAGAAGACGAAAACATCTTATTAGATGATTTCGGTGGCTAATACCCAAACTAAATAAATTTAGTTAAAATACCAGCCTCATAGCACTAAGTGTTATGAGGCTTTTTTATATCAACTGACTGAGTTTGGCTTTACCGCTGATTTTAGTTGATACTCTATTTAACCTTTATAAGTAGGCTATTATGAATCGATTAAGCACAGTTAAAGGCGTGGTAGCCTTATTTTTAATCATATCCACGTTACTTATTACCGGTTGTGGCAATTCACAACACAACGAAGAAGCTTACCTTGAAGGTAAAACGATGGGGACAACTTACCACATCAAGTTTTACGCTGATCAAGTGGACCCTCAAGCAGTACAAGCAGAAATAGATGCGGTTTTAGTTGATATTAACCAGTCTATGTCGACCTATATTGAGGATTCAGAAATAAACACCTTTAACCGTTTAGGTGCTAATCAAGTAATGCCAATTAGTGATGATTTTAGAGCGGTTATTGCAGAATCTATACGAATTGGTGATTCAACTAAAACACTCGATGTGACTATGGGACCGCTAATTGATTTATGGGGGTTTGGTCCTGATAAAAAACCAACAAAGCGCCCAACGGATGAAGCTCTGGCAAATATGATCAATAACATTGGTATAGATAAGTTGGTCCTTAACGAGCAAGGCTTAGCAAAAACGATGGCTGATTTAGAATTGTCGTTTTCAGCTACAGCAAAAGGCTATGGTATTGATAAAGTGGCTGAGCTATTACAAAGCAAAGGCATTACAGATTACATGGTTGAGATTGGCGGGGAGTTACGTATTGCTGGTACAAAACCAGACAATCAAGCATGGCGAATAGCAATTGAACAACCTGATGCTAACCCAGATGAGCGAAAAGTACACCGTGTACTAGCACCAGGTAATAACGGTATTGCCACTTCAGGTGATTATCGAATCTTTTATACTATGGATGGCGAAACCTATACGCATCTTATTGATCCTATGACAGGGATGCCAATTAAGCACGACTTAGTCTCTGTCACAGTTTTACACCCAAGTGCAATGACCGCGGATGGTTTAGCGACTGCTCTAACGGTAATGGGTATGGAAAAAGCACAACGCTATGCGCAGCAGCATGATTTACCTGTGTATTTAATTGCTAAATCGCCTGATGGTTTAGTCACTTATTCAAGTCCTGCGTTTAAGCCTTATTTATAGTCTTTAGGTTTATATCCTTAGCATGAGGGTATATAATGTAAGGAGCTCAAATACGCTATTTGAGCTCATTTTATTGCTGAACAATAGGGGCTAAGCAATGTCACTTTTTTTTCTAACCTTTGGCTTACTTATTTTAATTGTCGCTGCGATGGCGATAGGCATGATAGTTCAAAGAAAATCGATGGCGAGTAGCTGCGGAGGCTTAGGCTCTGTAGGTATTGATAAAGCATGTGATTGCGATGATCCATGCGATAAACGCAAAAAGCGTCTAGCCAAAGAGCAAGTATGGAAAGAAAACCAAATTCTTTAAATAGATTTATTTCTGTTTAAACAAAAAACCTCTCGTAGCTCACTACGGGAGGTTTTTTATTTATATCGCCATAAATAAATCTTCAGGCAATAAAATAATCGTGTTTTTATCTTGAACAGAAAATTCTCTTTGTTATACTCATGCCCGAACTTTCAGTAAGTTTTGAAAGTTCTATTGATGCGGATCAAATCTAGCTTAGCAAAATAGTGCTAATGCGTTGAGACTGTATTTCATGTCACTGTATAAGGCTTTACGGCTGCAACTTGTTTTTGTTGCCACGGTGTATACCTAATTTTGTTATTAGTCATTTTAATAGGTTAATGTTTTTGAACTCATTTTCTTTGTTTCATACCAGCGCTTTGCTTACCTTAGGTAAGTCAGTGTTGCATGAGCGCTTTAATAAAGCGAAAAGAGGCGTGAGTGTGGCTGTAACATTATTAGTTTTTAATGCCGTTATGTTGCTTAGTGGCGCTATTGAGGATGCCTTTAGGCTTGAAGCATTGGTCAGTGATGGCTTTTTTATAGAGCCATTATTACTGACAATTGCCGAATTTTTAGCTCATCCCATCTTATCGTGTCAGTTACTTATTGGCCTTTGTTGGCTATTGTTCCACATGTTTCCAGCGCGTCGTGCTGGAATAATCCTCCGTAAAGCAGCCTTTGCTTTTAGCGAGGCTAAAGTTCAGCAACCCGTGCAAGCTGCGCATGGTTGTCGTGCTCCACCTAGCTTTACAGGTTGTCTGTTTACCCATTAATTTTATGGGTATAGGTTACACCTGTGGTATCTAATTATTTATTCTTGCTGTAAATAACGATTACTTTCATTGTAGCTTAGTGTTTTTTACACACTCTCAGCCAACCACACCTCACCCAAGTTAATTTTTATTGCGTTATATTAATGTGTTTAAAAAGCTGGGTTGGTTCTGCTAGGTGTTTATTATTAAGCCAGTGGTCAATACTTCATGCTTGCATTCGCTTTGCATTATTGTAATTCAATCTTAATTAACTTGGGTTTTTATCAAATATCGTTGCTAAATATTTTTGGCAGCTAATAAAAACTCTTTAGGTTTTAGGATAGTCCCTTGTTAATTCGTAACCTTTTTAATATTGCTTTAGCTAGTATGGCGCTGATTTTATCAGGCTGTAATGGCGGGGTACTCGACCCAAAAGGGCAGATAGGTATTGATGAGAAAAATCTGATCATCATCGCCACTGTGCTTATGTTGTTAGTTGTGATCCCCGTTATTGTGATGACTTTATATTTTGCTTGGAAATACAGAGACACACAAAACCATGAAATTTACGCACCAAAATGGGCTCACTCTAATAAGATTGAGGCTGTTGTATGGGCGGTTCCTATTGTAATTGTTGTTATTTTAGGTGTGATCACCTGGCAGTCAACGCAAGAGCTTGACCCTTATAAACCGATAGAAGGTAAAGGTGAACATCTTACTGTTGAAGTGGTGTCACTTAATTGGAAATGGCTATTTATTTACCCTGAACAAGGTATTGCCACGGTGAATGAATTGGTATTTCCAGCCAATGTTCCGGTTGAATACAAAATCACGTCAGAAAGCACCATGAACTCGTTTTTCATCCCTCAGTTAGGTAGTCAAATCTACTCAATGGCGGGCATGGAAACTAAGCTGCATTTAATTGCTAATCAGCCAGGCACATTTAAAGGCTTTTCGGCTAATTACAGTGGCGCAGGTTTTACCGGTATGAAATTTAATGCCATCGCAACGCCAACAAAAGCTGACTTCAATCAGTGGGTTGAACAAGTAAAAAGCAACGCTAATAACCTTACTCATGCCAATTATGTTGAGCTTGCAAAAGCAAGTGAGAACAACCCAGTTGCTTATTATGGCAAGGTTGATGACGGTTTATTTCATACCATAGTGATGAAATACATGCAGGCGCATGGCGATATGAACAAAAAACATCACTCGATGGGTAAACATCAGCAGATGAGTAATGAGCATCAGGCAATGGGTAATCATTCAATGCCATCATCACACAGCCAGGGCGAGGAATAATCATGTCGTTTTTAGGTAAATTATCTATAGATGCAATTCCGTTTCATGAACCTATTATCATGGTTACAATGGCGGTGATTGCTGTTGTCGGGCTTATTATAGCTGGGCTAATAACAAAATATAAAAAATGGGGTGTGCTTTGGCGTGACTGGATCACCTCGGTTGATCATAAACGCTTAGGCGTTATGTACATTTTATTAGCACTAATCATGCTGTTTCGTGGTTTTTCTGATGCCATTATGATGCGTGCGCAGTTAGCGCTTGCTACCAGTGGCGCGCCAGGCTATCTACCGCCAGAGCATTACGATCAAATATTCACCGCTCATGGCGTTATTATGATCATCTTTATGGCGATGCCATTTATGATTGGTTTAATGAATATTGTTGTACCACTGCAAATTGGTGCCCGTGATGTGGCTTTTCCATTTTTAAATAATTTAAGTTTTTGGTTTACCGCTAGTGGCGCCATTTTAATAAATTTATCACTTATATTTGGTGAATTTGCTAAAACAGGCTGGGTTGCTTACCCACCGTTGTCGGAGTTGACCTTTAGCCCTGGGGTGGGGGTCGATTATTATATTTGGGCCTTGCAAATATCGGGGCTCGGTACGCTATTAACCGCTGTTAACTTTCTAGTGACAGTATTTAAAATGCGTGCTCCTGGTATGACTCTGATGAAAATGCCAATTTTCACTTGGGCATGTACGTGGGCAAATATCTTAATTGCAGCATCATTTCCAATTTTAACCGCAGTGCTCGCCATGCTAACGCTAGACCGTTATTTAGATTTCCACTTCTTCACTAATGAAGCAGGCGGTAACGCCATGATGTATATCAACCTGTTTTGGGCATGGGGCCACCCAGAGGTATACATTTTAGTATTACCAGCTTTTGGTATCTTCTCTGAAATAGTGTCGACCTTCACTGGTAAACGTTTATTTGGTTATAAATCGATGGTGTATGCAAGCGGTGCCATTTCTATTCTTGGCTTTATTGTATGGTTACACCACTTCTTTACTATGGGTTCAAGTGCCAATGTAAATGCCTTTTTTGGAGTAATGACCATGGTCATAGCTGTGCCTACTGGGGTTAAGTTATTTAGTTGGTTGTTTACTATTTACCGTGGCCGTTTGCGCATTACAGTGCCCGTACTGTGGACGCTTGGTTTTATGGTTACCTTCAGTATTGGTGGTATGACGGGGGTATTACTAGCAATCCCTGGTGCCGATTATGTATTGCATAACAGCTTATTCTTAATCGCTCATTTTCATAACACCATTATTGGTGGCGCAGTATTTGGCTACTTAGCTGGCTTTGTTTTTTGGTTTCCAAAAGCAATGGGCTTTAAGCTCGATGAGCGTTGGGGTAAAGCATCATTTTGGTGTTGGTTAATCGGTTTCTTCGTAGCCTTTATGCCATTGTATGTACTCGGCTTTTTAGGTATGACACGTCGCTTAAATCACTCTAATAATCCTGATTGGAATATCTGGCTTTATATTGCTGCAGTGGGTGCCGTGATTATTATGTTCGGTATTATTTGCCAAGTTATTCAGCTTTATGTGAGCTTTAAAAACCGCGAAGCGCTTGATGATACCACCGGTGATCCTTGGAACGGTCACACCCTTGAATGGTCAACGTCATCACCGCCGCAGTACTATAACTTTGCTGAAATCCCGCATGTTGATGATATTGATACATGGACTGATATGAAAGAAAAAGGCCTAGCTTATCAAGGTAAATCTAGCTATAGCCCAATTCATATGCCAAAAAATACGGCATCGGGTGTGCTTATTGCAGCGAGTTTAACGGCGTTTTGTTTTGCCATGATCTGGCATATTTGGTGGCTAGCAGGGCTTGGTTTTATTGGTGCAATTGCGCTATTTATTAACCGCGCTTACACCAGCGATGTAGATTACTACGTGCAAAACGATGAAATATTACAAATTGAAGGCGCGCATATTGCCAGTAATACGAAGGAGGTAAGCGCATGAGTACGTTATCTGCAACTCAAGGCCATGTAAATTTAGAGCCTCATAGCGTAAGTCATACACATGAGCATCACGATACCTCTGGCGATACAATCTTTGGCTTTTGGCTTTATTTAATGACCGATTGCCTTTTATTTGCCTCTTTTTTTGCAACCTACGCAGTGCTTTATATGAACACTGCAGGTGGTGTATCGGGCAAAGATATTTTTGAGCTTGATTTTGTTGCCGTAGAAACTGCGGCGCTACTTATAAGTAGTATTACTTTTGGTTTTGCCATGATTGCCGCTCAAGGGCAAAAAAAGGCGCTGACGCTTGGTTGGCTCGCGGTTACTTTTTGTTTAGGCGCGGTGTTTATTGGTATGGAAATTTATGAGTTTCATCATTTAATTGTTCATGGCAATGGCCCACAGCAAAGTGCTTTTTTAACATCGTTTTTCTCATTAGTGGGTTTGCATGGTTTACATGTAACTGCAGGCCTTATTTGGATGAGCATAATGATGATAGAAGTGATCAAGCGCGGTTTAGGTAAACAAACCGTCACGCGCTTAAGTTGCTTAAGCTTATTTTGGCACTTTTTAGATATTGTGTGGATTTGTGTATTTACTGTTGTTTATTTAATGGGAGCAATGTAATGAGCCATAGTGAAACGCATGCTTTAGCGCAAATGCAAAGCCAACATCATGATCAGTCACACGGCAGTGTTAAAACCTATCTTATTGGTTTTGTCTTGTCAGTGATTCTAACGGCCATTCCATTTTGGATGGTGATGGAGGGCGATTTTTCAAAAGTCATCACGCTTTGGAGTATCGTTACTTTTGCAATCGTGCAAATTTGGGTGCATTTAAAATACTTTTTACACCTTAATTTCACCACTGATGAAGGCAAAGCGAATACCTTTACCTTCTTGTTTAGCGCGTTGATCATCGTCATGGTGGTTGGACTGTCTGTTTGGATCATTTATGAATCAAACGCAATGATGATGTATTAGAGGTTTCAGATGTTTCGCCGTTATTTAGCTGTTACTAAGCCAGGTATTATTATGGGGAATTTGATCAGCGTTGCCGGTGGTTTTTTACTTGCCGCCCGTGGTGATATAGACCCATGGTTAATGTTGGTTACCTTGGTTGGTTTATCGCTTGTTGTTGCATCGGGATGTGCCATAAACAATGTTATTGATAGAGACATTGATGTTGCCATGGCACGTACTCGCTCACGTGTGACTGTAACGGGCGAAATGTCTGCAAAAGCCGCTTTAAGTCATGGCGTGTTATTAGGGCTAATTGGCTTTGGCTTATTAATCGCCTTTACCACTCAAGCGGCGGTATTTTTTGCCGCCTTTGGCTATGTCATCTATGTAGGGGTTTACAGCCTCTACATGAAACGCAACTCTGTTTACGGCACCTTTATTGGTAGTCTCTCGGGCGCAGTTCCACCTGTTGTTGGCTATTGCGCCGTTACGGGTGTGTTCGATATGGGCGCATTAATATTGCTGGTGATGTTTAGTTTGTGGCAAATGCCGCATTCATATGCGATTGCTATTTTTCGCTTTAAAGATTACCAAGCCGCTAATATTCCAGTATTGCCCGTAGCGCAAGGTGTTAATAAAGCTAAGCGCCATATTGTGCTTTATATTGCGGTATATGCTTTAGTGGTGATGTTATTGCCAATTAGTGGTTATACCGGTGCTGCCTTTATGGCCGTTGCCTGTATTACCAGCTTTTGGTGGTTACTCATGGCACTTAGAGGGTATCGCTACAACATAGACACCACCCGTTGGGCACGCCAAGTGTTTGCGTTTTCTATTATTAATATTACCGCTTTGAGTATTGCGATGGCGGTAGATTATCAAACAATTGCGCCACAATTAGTGGCGCTAAACTGATCTTATCTGATCAGTGAACCGAGTTAATTCCCAAAGTTAACCAAAGGCTCTGAGCATTGCGAGGAGCCTTTTTTCGTCCCTAAAACAAAGCTAAATTATTTACTTAAGCTTTCAGCATCATAAAACATGGGTTTCAATGTGCCACAATTTATAAACTTATAATTGAGCTCATCAGCAGAGGGCACTTCAGTTGAGGTGCGAAACTTTTGTAAACAGGCACCATTTAAATTAACAAACATTATATGATGATAGCTTGGTGGCTGAGTTATTTGGTGAATATAAATACGCTCGTTATTTTTTAGCGTAACCATATCGTACTGTTGCCATTTTGAGGCTGGGCTTAAATCAGTTAGCTCACGAGTAAATAACTGCTCGCTAAGCTCTATTAATTTATCACTATAAACTAAGCTACCTCCTTGTCTAAAATCTCCAAGATACACATCTGCGGTAATCGCGACTTCTTCGCCTCGCATTAAGCGTTGAATATTAAACGGCTTTGGTTTTACTGTAACTAACTCAGCATCGCGTACTAAATTTAAAAATGGAATATCAGATACATCTACCTTGTACATAACATGCACATCATAAGGAAGCTCAAAGCTTGGAATGTTAATCGCGTATACACTTGAACCTTTATTAACCAACACCATAGCATGCTCTGCTTCATACTTGGGGTTCAATGGCGGAAGTTCTGGTGGCTCTTCGGCATTAACAAGCGAGCTGGTACAAAATATAATGCTGATAAATAAATATACGAAGTAGGGTAGCCGCATAATAACCTCAATTAATTTATAGATATAAAGTGTAGTATACATTTATACATAATTATCTTCATTCATATTTTAGTAAAGCTTAAACGTGATACACACTAAAGCTTTAGTGTGTATCAGTACATTTTGGGTTAGCTATTATCTAATTGCTTTTTTCACTTCGCGCCAGTCAATAATTTTAAAGTTTTGTGGTTGTAGAGGCATGCGATTGTAGCCATCTTGTACTATAAGCATGCCTTCGGGGTAACCTGGCAAAGCCGTTGCTGTAACGGTTAAACCGTCAGTTTCACCTACGCCATCAATGCCTTTATCTAGGTTTGCAATTACATTAAACTTACCTGCAAAGCTTAGAGTAGGCTCTTTGTCATCTGAGATTTTATAAAGCACATAGCTATTATCGCCTTGGCTTGATACTACTAAATAGCGAGCATCATTAGCATGATAAATTTCCATACCTTCAACATCTGCCACCAGTTGCTCATTAACACTTTGTAGCTTTACTGCTTTGTTACCAGCGGTAGGCTCTGCACCGATATACCAAATACCTGCATCTTCTTCACCTGCAAATAGTTGGCCTAGATTGTCATCAGCACTACAGCCTTCAGGTTGGCTTGGTAGAGTAAACTCTCTAACCAGTTCACCACTTAAATTACTTTGCTCACCGGTGAGTTTATACTGCTGAAATAAACCTGATTTATCATTAACAAACACGTAATAGCCAGACTCAGAGGAATACATACACATACCGTAAATCTCAGGTAGGTTAGTCGCTATTTCTGTTACATGGTTTACTTGGTTATCACTATCGACAGTAAATACGCTAATGCTATTAAGAGTACGGTTACTGGCTGTGATCCAAGTGTGAGTTTCGTTGTTTATACCTTGATGTTGACGCACATCAACATTATTTAAACGTCCTATATTTAGCGATTGTACTTTGTTGCCAGCAAGGTCATAAACCATCAAGCCGCGACGTTTATCAGTGCCTAAAATTAAGCTTTTTTTAGCGTCTTGCTCATTTATCCAAATAGCCGGATCATCTGCTGCATCACCAAATGCTGCAACCGGTGTTGTTTGTGCGCTGGCATGAAGGTGAGTCATCGCGACATTGTTTTGTGAAGTCGCTGTTTGCGCTGTGTAGTTAATGTTTGCTTGAATGTAAGCGCCTGTTTCATCATCAATTAAAACCAGCTGGGCTTGACTGTCATTGATAAAGCTCGCTGCAACAGACTCTATTGTGGGCTCACCTGCCAGTGACCATTGGCTTAGCTTGTCTGTTTGAGCTTGGTAAGCATAAACCACATTACCATCAGTGGCACTGAGCCATAATGTACCGTCTTGTGATACCGATAGGGCCCCAATTTCACTGTTTAATTCGCCGTAGGGTTGTACCAAAGCCACAGGCTGCTTATTGGCATCAGATTCTGCATCCGCGTTAATGGCCCACACACCTAACTCTGCCTCACCCACATACAGGGTTTTTGTGTCGTCATTTACTGCACAACCTGAAGCCTCTGTGACTGCAGAGAACTCACGTACTGCGATATTTTTAGCTTGGTT
Source organism: Pseudoalteromonas sp. S4741 (assembly GCF_005886135.1). NCBI lineage: Bacteria > Pseudomonadati > Pseudomonadota > Gammaproteobacteria > Alteromonadales > Pseudoalteromonadaceae > Pseudoalteromonas > Pseudoalteromonas sp. S4741. The sequence continues at coordinate 41,285 of NZ_PNCN01000012.1, forward strand.
AGTGGCTAAATCATATATAACCGTTTCGCTGATCAGGCCGCGAACATCTGGCACAAACGCTGATACAGTCTCGGTATTGCTGTTTTTAAATAAACACACGGCATCGGGCTGAGCTTGAGGCGGACTAATACGAGTGAGTTCATTTAGCTGCCAAGTTTGGCCATTTTTTATAAGCTTAAAAATAGCAACGTTATCTTGGCTCTTATCAAGACTGGCGAGTAAAAATTGCTGCGCTGATAATTGTTTTAGTGAAATTGACTCAAAGTTACCGGCGAGCAGCACACTGCTTTTCTCGTTATCGGCAAGTAATAAGCCTTGGCTTTCGCTCGCCATTAGCCATTGATTATTACCAAGTGCAGCAGCTTGTGAGCCTTGCATATTTTGTTGTGGGCCAAATAACTTAGCCTCAACAGCCGGCTTTGCTATTTCTGTCGTGTTTTGCGTATCGTCATTACTTGTACAACCGCCAAGCGCAGTTACAAGCACAGCACTGCTAAGCACTGCTGAAATTGTATTTAGTTTAAAAATCATTATTTTATCCTTTACTTATCTAGGTGCTTTTCAGTGCTAAAACGTACTTCACCAAGGTGGGTAATCGCGCTCATTGTTAGCCTTTCACCATTGATTGAGATACTTAAAAAACCCGGTGTTGCTTCTGCGTAGCGGGTAAATTCACGTTGTTCTACAAGCCGTGCTTCACTGCCACCACCAGAGACAAAGTGAGCCACCTTGCTATTTTTTGGTTGATTGTATTGCAAGTCGTGCTCATGTCCTGCGATATAAACGTGCACGTTATGACGCTCCAAAATAGGTTCTAAAATGTCGCGAAGCCCTTGGTTGCGGCCAAAGCGTTTACCACTTGAATAAAGCGGGTGATGGCCTACCACAATTTTCCATTTTGCTTTACTGCCAGCTAGTTGGGTTTCAAGCCATGCCAATTGTGTTTGATAGCTTTGACCTTGGGTTGAGCGGTATTTTTCACGGGTTTTATATTCAGGCTGAATCGGGTTGGTATCTAAAAAAACCATTAACACTTGCTCATTGTTTTCAAGCGCAAATGTTTTACTGTAGTACCTTGCAGGTAACTGCCAACGCTGGCTTTTGTCTGTGTAGTCAATTTGTGCTTGGGCATTACCCAAGTAATCGTGATTACCTAACACAACATACCAATCTTCAAATGTGTGCGGGCCGTGGTATATATTCTCAAAGGCTGATTGCCAAAGAGGATCGTTCACGCTTGCCACCCCGTTAGGGTAAAAGTTATCGCCGGTTGAGACAACAAAATCGGCATCGGTTTGGTACATGGCAATTTCTAGCTGATGGGCCACTTCTTTTTGATAAAAGTGGCCGTTGTGTCCCCAATCACCAATAACCATAAAGTTAAGGCTATTAGGCAACGTAGTTAACTTGGCTATTTTTTGTTGTTGATATAGCGCATCTTTATAGATAACGGGTTCACCAGCACTAAGCGCTGATGAGCACAGTAGCGCGGCCATTATGAAAGACAATTTAAACATGTTCTAACTCCAAAAAAGCACGCGATGGCTTGTCAATACGTGCTTAAAATGACAATACATGTGATTAGAATGCGTAACGTAGCATTACTTGAATCACAGGACCTGCTTCTTCAGATTCAAGCTCGTACTCATCAAAGTCACGATTATTTTGATCATCAAGCGAGTCAAACTTGTTGAAAACTTCATCTTTACTGGCATCAAGTAGGTTTGAACCAACTAGGCGAAGTGTTACGTCTTCCCAGCGTTTTTCAACGAAAAGCTCTAAATCAGCCCCGTAAGAGGTTGTCACTTCTTCACCGATAAAGCGTCCGTATGCATCACCTTGATTACGGTACGTTGCACCAAATGATGCACGAAGGGTTGGTAAGTCTTGGATAAAGCCTACGTTATAAACATAATCTGATTGGTCGTTAAATTTGCGCTTGCCAAAACTGTCTTCAACTTCACTGTCGAGCCAAGAGTAATTTAAGAAGATTCCAGTATTAGGCATGTTCAAGGCGCTTAGAGGAGTTGATAAATCAAACTCAACACCTTGAACTGTGCCATCACCAGTATTTTGTGGTTGCAATACAAATGTACCTTCACCTTCTGAGCCTTCAGCACCGGTACTGGCAATTTCAATAAGGTCGCTTACGTCACGGTAAAATACGTTTACACCAACAACACCACTTTTACCTAAACGGTATTCGTAACCTAAATCGATACCCCAAGAAGATTCTGGCTTAAGGTTTGGGTTACCTAAAAAGTCATTATCAGCGAGCTCTTCTTCAAGTAGGGCGGGGGTCATGTAGTCAAAGTCAGGGCGACGTAAGCTGCGAGCAACAGAGGCACTGACTCGTCCGTTATCGCTGATGCTATAACGAAAGTGAGCCGACGGTAAGAAAAAGTCATATTCATTTTCGGCTGTAATGCCTTCATTGGTATCGGTAATACTTGAGTCAGTTGACTCCCAGCGCACACCCATCTCCCATGAGAACACATCAGCTTTGTGTTTGATTAATGCAAATAAGTCAAAGCGGTCTTCTTCAAGCGTATTAACGCCTCCGTCTACTGCTTCAAATTCATTGTTAAATTGCGCTAACGACATTGGCGTCTGGCTAAATTGATCCCAGCCAGTACGTGTTTGCTCACTTTCATCTTCAGCGACAAAAATAGCTGTGTCGCGTTCTTTGCCTTGCACAAAAGCACCAAACTGAACTTCTTTTGAGTCACCTAGCAGTAAGCTATGTTGCCATTGTAATGACCATTCTTTATCGTCAATATCAACGGTTTCTTCTGCTTCCTCAAAAACCATTGGGAGCTCAGATGTATCAAGCTCAACTTCTTGCTCGTAAACTGACTCTTCAAAGCTGGCATAGCCTACTTTAAATTTGCTGGTACCGCCTAATAACGGTAATTCATAACCTGAGTTAATGTTGTAGTTTGTTTGATCAATATAAGCGACGTTTGCGTTATCTGAGAGCAAGTTGCCCCCTTCAACAAGCGATCCTGAGGTTGCAGATGCCTCATCATACTCAAAAGAACGCTCGTCTTCGGTGCGGTCGGTATCAACCCACATAGCACTAATATCAAACTTGCCGCCGTTATCAAATACCTTTTCAAAGCTGGCATTTAATGAGGTGTCATCGCCATCTCGGGTATCAGATTGATCTTCACGGTTATCAAAATCGTCTGTTGCGTAATTAGGGTTATTTTCAGGGCTATCGCCATAACGTCTGCTTGATTTTTGTTTTGGGTTATAACGACCTTGTAAATTGGCACCTACGAGTAAACGCCCACCTGCAAACTCAGTACCGTAAACGCCCGCAAAGCTTTCTTTTAGTTCGCCATCATCATAACGTAAACCACCAGCGCGAATGTAACCGCCGTCTAAGCTGTAGCCATCACGAAGTACAATGTTAAGTGTGCCTGCTATGGCATCGGCAGAGCGGTTGGCACTTGATGAACGAATTATTTCTACACGCTCGATTAATTCTGCTGGAATACGGTCAACAAAAAATGAGCGATCAGCGCCAGCGCCCGGTACTTCCTCACCATTAATAAGTACTTTTGTGTAAGCAGGGCTTAAGCCGCGCATACGTGCGCCGTCAGATTCCAGTACGTCAGATAAAAAAGTCACACTAGGAACACGCTTTAGTGCATCACCGGCGGTGAGTGGTTCAAAACGTTGAAAGTATTCTTGTGAGTATTTAAGCGTGGGCGCTAGTTCTTGCGAGCGGTTGCGATAACCAATCTCGCCGTATACCACAAGCTCTTCAGAAACCTTTACTTCAGGTTCCCTTGGTGATGTTTGTTCTTGTGCATTCACGCTAACACTAAATTGGCTCAGTGCTAATGCCGCTACAACAGCATTTAACTTAAATTGTTTCATTGATTTGCTCCGGTTGTCCTTGGTTTGGTGAGCAAACTAAAAAAAGTTAATGACGCTAATGTGACAGTTTTACCGTTAATTCCTGACAAAACGCCAACTTAGTACTTTTCAAACAGACATTTGAGCTGTTTAAACACAGCTTCAGCGCACTAAAAATGGTTATTACTAAGTTAAATACCTATAAATTTTAATCTCAATGTCATATCAATGAGCCAATATGACCCTGACGAACACAGCATGACTAAGCTAGCATGCAGACCAACATAGACAAAAGAAGCCACCCTAATGCGATATAACCCATTTACCAACCATGCAAAATTAACCAACACCATCATTTTATTGTTAGTTATTGCTGTAGCAATATGCGCTTACTTTGGCGAACTTAAGCAATGGCAAGAAATTGCGTGGCTCGATATTGTTGGTGAAGGCGGTATTGTGTTGATGACCCTCAGCTGGATAGTTGCGTTACTTATTTCACGCCCGCCAGGCAAAGTAACTACCTTATTAGTGTTAGGTTTAGGTTTGTTTATGTTCTCAGCTACTTTGGATTTACTCGATGAATGGCTCAAGCAACCATCGCAACTTTGGTTAACATGGTTTGAATCATTACCAGCTCCTTTTGGCATGTTGCTCACAAGCGTTGGGCTTTATTATTGGCATCAAGAGCAATTTGTTTTAAATCGTCAATTGCGTCGTCGTGAAGCGCATCTGCGAGAGCATGAAAAAGTCTGTTCGGTAACAGGGTTATACCGAGTTAACTACTTACATTCACTCATGCAGCAACGCCAAACAGAGCAGCAATCCGCCACTTTAGGTGTTATTGATATTCGTGATTTTGCAAAGTTTAATGCGCAGTTTGGTTTTAGTGAAGGTGATAGGTTACTAAGAGAAATTAGTGATTTACTAGTAATGAATTGCCGTTTGAATGATGTGCTTTGTCGCTATGCTGGCGATTGTTTTATTGTGCTTATGCCGAATACCAGCCAAAGCCAAGCCAAAGAATTACTAGCGCAAATGAAAGCGGCGCTTAACCATTGTGCTTTTAAAGTCGCAAAAAGCAAAGGCGCACAGTTTCAGCATATTTTAACCGCCACCATGGCAATGGATTTAGCGCAAGATCCAGTGCAGCAAACCAGCCTGTTACATCAACAATTACAAAAAGAAAAGGCCCTTGTAGGTGCAGCAGTATATTAGCTTAGACGATAAATACCTCAGCGCGGAGGGAATGATCACTGCGCTGGTGGAGCTTGCTCAAGGACGAGGGATACCGCTGCATAAATTGCTGCGTGGTACGGGTATTTTTGAGCAAGATTTATATGATCTATCACAGCGCTTTAGTTTGTCGCAGCTATTAGCATTAATTAGCCAGTTTAAAACCTTAATGAAGAGTAATGATAGTGGCTTTTTACTGGGTCATCAATTGGTTAATGACTTTAGCCCAGCAATGCAAAGTGTGCGTTTAGGCCCCACACTAGGTGCCTCTTTAAAGCAATTACATAAAATACAAGCGATGCTTGCCCCCTTATTTTTTACTCGTAAGCATATTTTCCAAAATGATTTCTATCTGTACTTGCAACCGAATGTAGGTATGGACGAGCCATTAAAAAATTATTGTTTTGAAATATACAGCGCTGCGCTAATGAGCTTACTAAAAAGAGTGAGAGATCACTACCCGCACTGTTATTTTGATTTTACTTGTAAACGCCCGCGGCATATTCAAGAGTATGAGCAGCATTTAGGTTTACGGGTACGATTTGAACAACCCTATACCCGTTGGCATTTTGATAAACAACTGCTTAAGTGCCCAAACCCAGAGTCGAGTCCATTGCGCTGGCAGCAGTGCATAGCGCAAAGTGAGTTAAATAAGAATGTATCACAGTCTTTTGTTGAGGCTGTGTGCCAGCGCATTTACCGTAATAAAAACAACAGCCTTGCTAACAGTGCTGAGCACTTTGCTATGAGCCCTGCTACGTTTAAACGTAAGTTAAAACAACATGGTGTTAGCTATTCGCAATTACAAGATGAGCAAAATAAACTTAAAGCACTGCATTTACTGGGGGTGTGCCAGCAAGGCAATGAACAAGTCGCGATGCGATTAGCATTTTATGATATTCCTAATTTTCGCCGAGCTTTTAAGCGTTGGACCGGCATTACGCCGAGTCAGTTAAAAATATAATTAAAAACTAGCCGCTTGCTCAATAACAATGCCGTGGCGCTGTGCTAGTCGCTGATGATCTCTGTCATAACCACCGCCAATTACAGTGGCCACCGGGGTATTATTTGCAAGGCAGCGTTTAAGCACTATGTGGTCGCGCTTTTCTATTCCTTGCCAACTAATATCCAGTTTACCTAAGCCATCTTCTTGCCAAATATCAACGCCAGCATCGTATAAAACCAGATCTGGGTTAAGCTCGTGTAATAAAAATTGCAGGGTATCGTCAACAATACCTAAGTATTCAGCGTCTTGCATATTATTGGCTAAACCAATATCTAAATCGCTAGGGGACTTTCTAAACGGGAAGTTTTTCTCACAGTGTATTGAACAGGTAAACGCATAAGGTTGATGAGCCAGCATGGCTGCCGTGCCATCACCTTGGTGAACATCTAAATCAAAAATCAGTACGTTGGTTACTTCACGGTTTTGAATTAACGTTTGTGCGGTAAAAGCTAAATCGTTCACCATGCAAAAACCCGAACCAAAATCACTATGGGCATGGTGAGTGCCGCCCGCTAAATGACACGCAAGCCCATTTTTAAGTGCTAAACGCGCGGTTTGCAGTGTCCCTAATGGTGCGGTAAATGTGCGGTTCATTAGTGCTTGTGACCAAGGTAGGCCTATACGGCGCATGGCTTTTTCATCTAGGCGGTTATGCCATAAATCGTGAATATAGTTTTCACAGTGCACTATTTCTAACTCTTCAACACGACCATGTGGTGGCTCTATGATATTGCTGCCAGCAAGCCCAAGGGTTTTAACATGCTGGTATAGCAGCGCAAATTTACTCATTACAAAGCGGTGTTTGGGATCAAAACTAAACGAGTAATTAGGATGATAAACTAAAGGTAGATTGGGATTTAAACTCATATCTGCGTCGTTTAATTATTTTTGGTTATGGTAATCAACTTCACGCAGTGCGTCTATTTATGTTTGGTAAATAAGCGTTTCAAGCTCACGGTGTAATAATGTTTCATCAGCAAGGTTTAGTTCAACCAAGCGCTTTAAATGCGTAATGCTGTTTATATCAATGTTAATTGCCGACGGTTTTGCATAATAATCTTATAAAGTTGTTATTTATAATAAGCATAGCTGGTAATGCTTAACACGCCAATTTGCTCAAAGCTAAAAATAGCTTGCATAAAAAAGCCCCGCATAAAATGCAGGGCTTTTAACTTATTAACGGTGGCTGTTAGCCAATTTTTTTGTACTTAATACGCTTAGGCTGTGCAGCTTCTGCGCCAAAGGTCTTTTTAAGCCACTCTTCGTACTCAGTGTAGTTACCATCAAAGAAGTTAATTTGGCCTTCGTCGCGGTAATCTAAAATGTGCGTTGCAATACGGTCAAGGAACCAACGGTCATGCGATATACACATTACACAGCCTGGGAACTCTAAAATAGCGTTCTCAAGGGCGCGAAGTGTTTCAACATCAAGGTCATTGGTTGGTTCATCCAGTAGTACTACGTTACCACCGGCTTTTAAAAGCTTAGCAAGGTGTAAACGGTTACGCTCACCACCAGATAAGTCTTTAACAAATTTTTGCTGATCGTTACCTTTAAAGTTAAAACGGCTAACGTAAGCACGGCTTGGGAACTCAAAGTTACCAATTTTTAGCACGTCTTGGCCGTCAGAAATCTCTTCAAATACAGTTTTGCTTTCGTCCATGTTGCCACGGAACTGATCAACGGTTGCAAGCTCTACAGTTTCACCTACGCTAATGCTGCCGCTATCTGGTTGTTCTTCGCCACTTAGCATTTTAAATAGGGTTGATTTACCCGCGCCATTGGCACCAATAATACCCACAATAGCGCCTTTAGGCATGCTAAAGCTTAAATCATCAATTAAAACACGGTCGCCAAAGCTTTTACGTAAGTTGTTTACTTCTAATACTTGGTCACCTAAACGTGGGCCAGGTGGAATAAACAATTCGTTGGTTTCGTTACGTTTTTGGTAATCAGACTGCTGTAGCTCGCTAAACTGTGCCATACGCGCTTTTGACTTAGCTTGACGACCTTTAGGGTTTGAACGCACCCATTCAAGTTCTTGTGCAATTGATTTTTGACGTGCTTTTTCAGATTTTTGCTCTTGCTGTAAGCGGGCATCTTTTTGCTCAAGCCAAGAAGAGTAGTTACCTTCCCACGGAATACCTTCACCACGGTCAAGCTCTAAAATCCAGCCAGCCACATTATCAAGGAAGTAACGGTCATGCGTTACCGCCACAACAGTGCCTTCGTAATCATGTAAGAAGCGCTCAAGCCAAGCAACCGACTCAGCATCTAAGTGGTTAGTTGGCTCATCGAGAATAAGCATATCTGGTTTTTCAAGTAACAAACGACAAATAGCAACACGACGGCGCTCACCACCTGATAAGTGCTCAATTTTAGCGTCCCACTCAGGTAAACGAAGTGCATCGGCAGCACGCTCTAAAACGTTATCGATGTTGTGACCATCGTGCGCTTGAATAATCGCTTCAAGCTCGCCTTGCTCTTTTGCTAGGGCGTCAAAGTCAGCGTCTTCCATTGCGTACTCGTTGTACACTTCGTCAAGGCGGTTAAGGGCATGCTTTACTTCGCCAACAGCTTCTTCAACTATTTCGCGTACTGTTTTGCTTTCATCCAGTACTGGCTCTTGCGGTAAGTAACCAATTTTAGTACCAGGTTGAGGGCGAGCTTCACCTTCAAAGTCTTGGTCAACACCGGCCATAATGCGAAGTAATGTAGATTTACCAGCACCATTTAAACCTAGTACACCAATTTTAGCACCAGGGAAAAAGTGCAACGAAATATCTTTTAAAATTGTGCGCTTAGGTGGCACAACTTTAGATACTCGATTCATCGAGAATATAAACTTATCAGGTAAAACCATGGAGGAAAGCCTTCAAATAATAATAAAAATTTCAATGCTGTATTGTAGTTGTTGAGGGGTTAAACAGTCAACGAATGGGGCTGTTTTAAAGTACATATTCAATTTGTACAAACTGGGTGAATAAATTCATTTAGACATCTATACATCTAGAGGTTGATATTTTTAGCATTCTGTTCATAATAAGAGCGTATAAATTCTCGGTTTTTATGAGTAGGAGTAAAATATGCCAATTACAGTAGAAGACGAATTGCCAGCTATTGCACGTTTACGTCATGAAAACGTGTTTGTAATGCCAAAAACACGTGCAAAAACGCAAGAAATACGCCCTATGCGTTTGGCTATTCTTAATCTTATGCCTAATAAAGTAGAAACCGAAGTACAGTTTATTCGCTTGTTGGCTAATTCTCCGCTGCAAGTAAATGTAGAGCTACTGCGCCTTGACACGCATCGTAGCAGTAGCAACTCAGAGCAACACTTAGATACCTTTTATCGTTACTTTTCAGAAGTGAAAAACAATAATTACGATGCACTATTAATTACCGGTGCGCCTTTGGCACATTTAGAGTATGAAGAAGTGGCGTATTGGGAAGAATTCAAAGTGATTATTGATTGGGCCGAGCAGCATGTAACCTCTACCTTGTTTTCGTGCTGGGCTGCCCACGCGGCTTTATATCACCGTTATAATTTAAAGCGCGATTTAAAAGAAAATAAACTGTGTGGGGTGTTTACCCATCAATGCTACTTTGCCCATGGTGCACTTACCCGCGGCTTTGACGATACCTTTTTAGTGCCGCACTCACGCTATGGCCACATAGATATAAATAAAATAAACGCCTGTGAAGAGCTGGTGGTATTAGCGGGCTCTGAACGAGTCGGGGCTTATTTACTTAAAAATAAATCGGGCAGCCAAGTGTTTATTACCGGCCACCCAGAATACGATGCCGACAGTTTAAAAGCCGAATATGAGCGCGATTTACAAAAAAGCCCTGATGCGCCAAAGCCCGAAAACTATTTTCCTGATGACGATGCCAGCAAGCAACCGTCTAAAACATGGCAAAGCCACGCGTTTTTGCTGTTTTCAAACTGGTTAAATTATTACGTTTACCAAACCACACCCTATGATATTAACTTAGTTAGCCAAGACGTAAGGACTAACAACTATGCCGAATAATCCTCAAAACAATAAGCATCAAGAGCTGAGCGCTGCGCTCAAACAGCGCATTTTAATTTTAGATGGTGCAATGGGAACCATGATCCAAGCGCATAAGCTTGAAGAGCAAGACTACCGTGGTGAACGTTTTAAAGATTGGCACGTGCTTATTAAAGGCAACAACGATTTATTAAGCCTAACCAAGCCAGAGTTAATAACCGATATACACCGCAGCTTTTTAGCCGCCGGTGCCGATATTATCGAAACCAACACCTTTAACTCGACCACCATTTCGATGGAAGATTACGACATGGCGAGTATAAGCCGTGAAGTTAATTTAGAGTCAGCTAAGTTAGCCCGCGCTGTATGTGACGAATTTAGCGCTAAAACCCCAGAAAAACCGCGCTATGTAGCAGGTGTTTTAGGGCCAACGTCTAAAACGTGTTCGTTATCGCCGGATGTAAACGACCCTGGCTATCGTAATATCACCTTTGATAAGTTAGTGACTGCGTATGTTGAGTCGACCCTTGCGCTTATGGAGGGCGGTGTAGATATAATTTTAATCGAAACCATATTCGACACGCTTAATGCAAAAGCGGCATCGTTCGCAGTAGAAGAAGCGTTTGAACAAGCAGGGCGCACATTGCCAGTGATGATTTCAGGTACTATTACCGATGCCTCAGGCCGTACGCTTTCAGGGCAAACAACCGAAGCATTTTATAACTCTATTCGCCATATTAAGCCGCTTTCAATTGGCTTAAATTGCGCCCTTGGGCCAGATTTACTGCGCCAATACGTTGAAGAGCTATCACGTGTGTGCGAAACCTTTGTATCTGTTCACCCTAACGCGGGCTTACCCAATGAGTTTGGAGAATACGACTTAGAAGCAGACGACATGGCAAAAGAGATCATAGATTGGGGTAAATCGGGCTTTATTAATATTGTTGGCGGTTGCTGTGGCACTACGCCTGCGCACATTCGTGCCTTTGCTAAAGGGCTTGAAGGCACAGCACCACGAAAATTACCAGAGCTTGAAGTGCGTATGCGTTTATCAGGCCTAGAAGCCTGTAACTTAAATTAAGGAGCCGCCAATGACCCAACAAATTGCAGTATTTACCAATGTCGGCGAGCGTACTAACGTAACTGGCTCGGCCATGTTTAAACGTTTGATCATGGAAGAAGACTACGAGACCGCTCTTAATGTGGCCCGCGAACAAGTAGAAAATGGCGCACAGGTTATTGATATCAACATGGACGAAGCCATGCTGGACTCAAAAGCGGCCATGGTTAAGTTTTTAAACTTAATTGCCTCAGAGCCTGATATTTCTAAAGTACCTATAATGGTCGACTCCTCAAAGTGGGAAGTTATAGAAGCAGGCTTAAAGTGTATTCAAGGCAAGGCCATTGTTAACTCCATTTCACTTAAAGAGGGTGAAGAGCCGTTTATTCGCCAAGCTAAAATTATAAAACGCTTTGGCGCCGCCGCTGTTGTGATGGCGTTTGATACCGAAGGTCAAGCCGATACCGCCGATCGTAAGTTTGAAATTTGTGAGCGCAGCTACCGTATTTTGGTCGACGAAATTGGCTTCCCGCCAGAAGACATTATATTCGACCCCAACATATTTGCCGTTGCCACCGGCATAGAAGAGCACGACAACTACGCCGTAGAATTTATTGAAGGCACCCGCCGTATTAAGCAAAATTTACCGCACTGTAAAGTGTCGGGTGGGGTGTCAAACGTATCGTTCTCGTTTAGAGGTAATAACCCAGTACGTGAAGCGATTCACTCGGTGTTTTTATACCATGCTATAAAAGCGGGTATGGATATGGGCATAGTAAACGCAGGGCAGCTTGCGGTTTACGACGACATCCCCGATGAACTTCGCAAAGCCGTAGAAGATGTAATTCTTAACACCGACCCCGGTGCTGGCGAGCGCCTTGTTGAACTTGCGCCTAAATATTCAGGCATGGCACAAGCTGAGCGGGTAGAAGATTTAGAATGGCGCACTTGGTCGGTTGAAAAACGCCTAGAGCATGCCCTAGTAAAAGGCATAACCACCTTTATAGATGAAGACACAGAAGAGTGCCGTGCTGGCGCAGATAAACCTATTCACGTGATTGAAGGGCCACTCATGGACGGCATGAACGTGGTTGGGGATTTATTTGGCGCGGGTAAAATGTTTTTACCCCAAGTGGTTAAGTCGGCCCGTGTAATGAAACGCGCGGTCGCCTACCTTGACCCATTCATTGAAGCCGAAAAAGAAGAGGGCGCGACCAACGGTAAAATTGTTATGGCCACCGTAAAAGGCGACGTGCACGACATAGGTAAAAACATTGTAGGCGTAGTACTACAATGTAATAACTACGAAGTAATCGACTTAGGCGTAATGGTACCTGCCGAAAAAATACTGCAAACAGCAATTGACGAAAAAGCCGATATTATAGGCCTTTCGGGCTTAATTACCCCATCGCTTGACGAAATGGTACACGTAGCCAAAGAAATGACCCGCCGAGGTTTTGAATTACCACTTATGATTGGCGGCGCAACCACCTCAAAAGCGCATACCGCAGTAAAAATAGAGCCGCAGTACGACAAAGGCGTGGTGTATGTAAATAACGCCAGCCGCGCTGTGGGTGTGGTATCGAGCTTATTATCTAAAGAGCTAAAACCCGCCTTTTTAGAAAAAACCAAAGCCGAATACGACAAAGTACGCGAACAACAAGCACGCAAAAAGCCGCGCTCAAAACCGGTTACCATACAGCGCGCCCGCGATAATGCTGCAAAGCTCGATTGGGATAACTACACCCCACCCGTGCCGAAAAAGCTGGGTGTGACCGAGTTTAAAAATGTATCAATTTCGACTTTACGTAAATACATAGACTGGACCCCGTACTTTATGACGTGGTCAATCGCCGGTAAATATCCGCGCATAATGACCGATGAAGTAGTGGGCGAACAAGCACGTAGCTTATTTAAAGACGCTAACGATATGCTCGACGACCTTGAAAAGTCAGGTGCTTTGCAACCTTTAGGTGTCATTGGTTTATTCCCTGCAAACCGCGTGGGGGATGATATAGAAATTTACACCGACGAAACGCGAAAAGAGCTATTAACTACCTCGTGCCATTTACGCCAGCAAACCGAAAAAACCGACTTTGCTAATTACTGTTTAGCCGACTACATTGCGCCAAAAGGCACACCTGACTACTTTGGTGCGTTTGCGGTAACGGGCGGCCTAGAAGAGGACGACCTAGCCAATGCGTTCGATGCCAAGCAAGACGACTACAATAAAATAATGGTTAAAGCAGTTGCCGACAGGCTCGCCGAAGCCTTTGCAGAATACCTACACGAGCAAGTGCGTAAAGAGTATTGGGGATATGCACCAGATGAAAACCTGTCTAACGATGAACTAATTCGCGAAAACTACCAAGGTATTCGCCCAGCACCGGGTTACCCAGCGTGCCCAGAGCACACCGAGAAAAAGAAAATTTGGCAACTACTCGATACCGAAAAGCGCATTGGTATGCAGCTCACCAGCTCCTACGCCATGTGGCCAGGTGCTGCTGTTTCGGGCTGGTATTTCTCACACCCAGAGGCAAAATACTACGCCGTAGCCGCGGTGCAAAAGGATCAGGTAGAAGATTACGCCAAGCGAACTAATATGACACTCGCAGAGGCTGAAAGATGGCTATCGCCTAACTTGGGGTATGAGCCGGAATAAAAAAGCAGCTGTCAGTTATCAGTAAATACAAAAAAACGAGCCCAAAGTGGCGTAATGCAGATCAGTTAAG
>NZ_PNCN01000120.1:0-23113 GCF_005886135.1 Pseudoalteromonas sp. S4741
GCGATTTAGCATTTACTATGATGTGGCTACCAATGTGGGCTGATTGATATATGTACTACAAAGATCAACAGCCCCTAAGCGATTCATCAGATATTGCCTTTATAATTATTAATTTTTATATTTGGATAAGTTTAGAGCGACAATTTAAGTTAAAAGCACTGCTGGTAAATAATAACATAAAACTTACAACTTTTTAATTAATTATTATTACTTAAATTATTAAATGTATACTGCAATTGCTTTATAAATTTAGCGACATGAAGCCCATCCAACAACGCATGATGAACATCAATAGCGAGCGGCATTTTACCTGTCTCAGTATTGTATTGGCCAAACACAAATTTAGGAATACCATTACTTTGACCGTGGGTAAATGCATGTGAAAAGCTGCTAAAGTTTAACCAAGGTAATACAGAAACATGAATTAAATCTGCTTGCCCTTCAGTTGCTGCAAACGCATCAGAAAACAGTGGGTTTAATTTTGTGGCATTGCTAATAGCTTTCGCCTCACGGGCAAATTCATTTAACGACTCGTGTAATTTAAAATAACTAAAGCGAAACGACTCGTCATCGGCAAGCTCGACTACACTTGCCCGCGTAGCACTTAAGTAACAAGGTTTTTGGTTAATAATGCGCAGCATCATCGGCTCATACTTATGACAAACTTTTAATAAGCAATAAATATAACCATGAAAAAAAGCAATATTAGCTTGTTTACAGGCGATATATAACTTTTTCGCATTCAGTTGTACGCACACATTAAAATAAGGCTGAGTGAACTGCTGAAATAACTCAAAGTGTTGCTTTCGAGGCCATTGCTCAAAATCAAGAGGGGTAATAGAAAAATCAGTAGAGGACATAAAATATAGATAAAGTGTAAAACTAAATTTTACCGTGCTTTATCTATATTCGCATTAACTAAAATGACGCTTTGGGTGTAGTTATACTAAAGTCTTACATAAGGTATAAAAAAGGAGCGTATTTCGCTCCTATTTTAAATCGAGTGGAAACTTAAAGTCCGTTTTCAATAATTTCTTGTGCCAGTTCATCGGCAATTAAATGGGTTGATTTTTGCTCTTTTTCACTACGGGTAAAAATTTCACTCAGTGTATCGTAAATTCTTTCTACGTGTTTATTAGAAGCCTCTTTACTGTAACCCTCTGGTGCAGTTTCGTAATAAACGTTAATAATACCACCTGCATTTATTACATAATCAGGCGCATATAAAATACCTTTTTCACGTAAAATTTCACCATGGCGTGATTCAGCAAGTTGATTGTTTGCACAGCCTGCTACTATCGTTGCTTTTAAGCGTGGGATTGTTGTGTCATTAATAGTGGCACCTAATGCACAGGGTGCATAAACATCCACATCTAGGTCGTATATTTCATCAATACCAACTGCAGTTGCGCCAAAATCATT
The DNA here is from genome assembly GCF_005886135.1 of Pseudoalteromonas sp. S4741. Lineage (NCBI taxonomy): Bacteria > Pseudomonadati > Pseudomonadota > Gammaproteobacteria > Alteromonadales > Pseudoalteromonadaceae > Pseudoalteromonas > Pseudoalteromonas sp. S4741. Next base: position 1,423 of record NZ_PNCN01000120.1, read on the forward strand.
TACTACACGTTCTACTGCAGCTTGATTAATATCGGTAACAAATAACTCAGCACCAGCTTCAAACAAATGTTTACATAATCCATAAGCTACTGCACCTAAACCTTGCACCGCAACTTTAATACCAGAAAAGTTTTGAATACCGCGTTGATGGTTAAGCGCTGCTTTCATGCCCAAAAACGTACCATAGGCTGTAAACGGCGAAGGGTTACCACTTTTTCCTTCAAGGCCTAGCACGTAATTTGTTTCTTTGTTCATTAACGCCACATCATCACAGGTAATGTTTACATCTTCTGCTGAGTAGTAGCTACCATTTAGTCGCTCTAACTGGCGACCAAATGCGCGAAATAACTGCTCAGATTTGATTTCCTTGGCATTACCAATAATAACCGATTTACCACCACCAAATGGCAAGCGTGCTACGGCATTTTTATAGGTCATCCCTTTTGATAAACGCAGCACATCATATACTGCATCTTCATCGTTAACATAATCCCACATTCTACAACCGCCTACCGCAGGGCCTAAGTTTGTGTTATGTACCGCAATAATGGCTTTCAAACCAGACGCTTTGTCTGAACAAAAAACCACTTGTTCATGGTTATCAAATTCAACTTGATTAAATACAACCACTTTAAATACTCCGAAAATAATGAGCCCTTTTGGGCAAGCACGCTACAAATTGCCGAGACTTTATCACTTCAGTTAATGGTTCGCCATACTATGAGTAAATAAACCAGATAAAGCGCGTCAAAGTGAAATATAAAACGACTTATCGTTAAAAGTAAGCATAAAAAATCCAAAAATAACCATCTGATTAAGTATTAAAGTTAAAAACACCACCGCAATTAAAGTTTACGCTTACGTGAACGTCACCCTAAAGTTATTTGTAAACTTAACCATACACCCTAAAAAAGTACACTACACTTTAAAATACAGTGACTTATACACTAATTGCCTATGCAGCATAAACTGGTCTGAGGTGTATAAGTCTTTGCAAATATAAAAGTAAATAAAAAAGCGAGCACACAGTGCTCGCTTATATGATTGCTTTTTAAGTAAAAATTTACTTCATTTTGCTGTCTAGCTCTTCAATTTTTGCCTTCCAAATAGCAGGGCCTTGGGTGTGTGCATTTGCTCCTTCACTGTCTACGGCAACTGTTACTGGCATATCTTCTACTTCAAATTCGTAGATAGCTTCCATACCTAAATCTTCAAAGGCAACAACACGTGCTTTTTTGATTGCTTTAGATACTAAGTAAGCCGCACCGCCTACCGCCATCAAATACACTGACTGGTGCTTTTTAATAGACTCAACCGTTGCAGGGCCTCGTTCAGCTTTACCAATCATACCCACGATGCCGGTTTTTTCTAACATCATATCGGTAAATTTATCCATACGTGTTGCCGTTGTAGGACCCGCTGGACCTACTGCTTCATCGCCTACTGCATCCACAGGGCCAACGTAGTAAATAAACTTGTTATCAAAATCAACACCTTCAGGTAAACCTTCCCCTGAGTTGATCATATCCTGAAGACGTTTATGAGCAGCATCTCGACCCGTTAAAATAGTACCTGAGAGTAAAACGGTTTCACCCATTTTCCATTGTTTAGTGTCTTCTTTAGTAAGAGTATCTAAATTAACACGGCGTGTACCTTCACCTACTTCGAAAGTCACTTCTGGCCAATCTTCTAATTTAGGTGCTTTTAAATTCGCAGGGCCTGAACCATCAAGGGTAAAGTGAACGTGGCGCGTAGCAGCACAATTTGGGATCATAACCACTGGCTTTGAAGCTGCGTGAGTAGGCGCTGTTTTAATTTTAATATCAACAACCGTGGTTAAACCGCCAAGGCCTTGCGCACCAATACCTAATTTATTCGCACGTTCAAAAATTTCTAAACGTAGTTTTTCTTCTGTTGTTTCTGCGCCGCGCTCAATTAGCTCATGGATATCAACCGGATCCATTAATGACTCTTTGGCCATTACCGCTGCTTTTTCTGCCGTGCCACCAATACCTATACCTAGCATGCCAGGTGGACACCAACCCGCCCCCATTGTTGGTAGCGTTTTTTCTACCCACTCAGCCACATCGTCAGATGGGTTTAACATCACCATTTTACTTTTGTTTTCTGAGCCGCCGCCCTTAGCAGCGACCATCACTTCGACTTTATCGCCTGCAACTAAGTCAATGTGAACCACTGATGGCGTATTATCTTTAGTGTTTTTACGTGTTCCCGCAGGATCTGCAACAATCGATGCACGTAAAGGGTTATCTGGATTTAAGTACGCACGACGCGTTCCTTCATCAACCATTTTTTGTACTGTTAAGTCGGTTTTATCCCAATTAACATCCATCCCTACTTTTACGAAACAAGTAATGATCCCGGTATCTTGACACAGTGGGCGCTTACCTTCTGCCGACATACGCGAGTTAATTAAAATTTGCGCAATCGCATCTTTAGCGGCTTTACTTTGTTCTTTGTTATACGCTTTCTCTAGTGCTTGAACAAAATCAAGAGGATGGTAAAACGAGATATATTGCAAGGCATCTTCAATGCTATCAATAAAGTCTTGCTGACGAATTGTACTCATAGTGGTTCCTTAAGTTGTTGTTACTCACGCAGTACGTAAGCGATATCAAACCCGTGACGGTGGTTCGAACTGTTTTCAACTACAGCGCTCACTAAACGCTGCCAAATAAATTTGACTTATGATACCCTCCCAGCCCGTTTGGAGCCAGTTCTTATAGGGGTAGTAAATGCTAAACAATAAAAAAAATTGTGTTGAATTAGCCATATCACAAAATTGTATTGAGGTATTTTCGCATTTTGCTCATTTGCCTTACGCCATTTTATTAGATTCGGGTGATAGTGATCACATAAACAGTCGTTTTGACATTATTGCGATTGCCCCCCAGAGCACCCTTGAAGTCGAAAATAATCAAAGCGTTTTTAATAACCAGCCAAACATAAAAAGCTGCTTTGAAATAATGAATAATGAACTGGCGAAGTTAGACAGCACTAAAGCCGCCAACAACTTACCTTTTAATGGTGGCTGGCTGGGTTATTTTGGCTATGACTTAGGCCGTACTATAGAGCAACTACCAAGCAGCGCTTTACACGACATAAATTTACCGCAAATGGCGGTTGGACTTTACCTTGATGCACTGATTTACGATAAACAACTGCGCACGTGGTTTTATGTTTCGCAGCCCAATGCAGACCGCCTTTGGCTATATCAGCAATATTTAGCGCAACCACCTAAACACGAGAGCTTTTCGCTTACATCACCGTGGCAGTCAAATATGAGTCAGACTAGCTATAGCGAAAAGTTTGCCGCGATTGAAGAATACCTAAAAAGTGGTGATTGCTATCAAATTAACTTAGCGCAGCGTTTTAGCGCACATTACCAAGGCTCGCCTTGGAGCGCCTATGTTAAATTAACTCAGGCTAATAAAGCGCCTTTTTCTAGTTTTATTAATCATCCTCAGGGCGCTATTTTATCAATCTCACCCGAGCGCTTTATTGCAGTACACGACAATAAAGTAGAAACAAAACCCATTAAAGGGACTTTACCTCGCAAAGAAGATGCCCTTGAGGATGCAAAACAAGCGACCTTACTGGCAAATTCAAGTAAAGACCGCGCTGAAAATGTAATGATAGTAGACCTGCTACGAAATGATTTAGGTAAAGTCGCAAAATCGGGCTCTGTTGTTGTACCTTCTTTATTTGCTATTGAAAGCTTTCCGGCAGTACACCATTTGGTAAGTACAGTTACATCCATCCTTGATGAAGGAAAAACAGCAGTCGATCAACTTGAAGCTGCATTCCCTGGAGGGTCTATTACCGGGGCACCAAAAGTGCGCGCAATGGAAATAATAGAAGAGCTGGAGCCGCACAGACGCAGCATTTATTGTGGTTCTATTGGCTATATTAGCGCCTGCGGTAATATGGATACCAGTATTACTATTAGAACTTTAGTTACACATCAACAACAAATACACTGCTGGGCTGGCGGTGGCATTGTTGCTGATTCAAAAGTCGAATTGGAATATCAAGAAACTTACGATAAAGTAAATAAAATACTCCCTATATTAAATGAAGGTCGCTTTGAATAGTGAAACCATTTCGGCTCGTTTTCAATTAAACCGTAGTTTAACTGTGGATCAGCTCAAAGATAATAAAAAAAAGCGCGCCAGTGCAGTGATGCTACCTTTGATTGATATAGATAATGAAGCACATGTTTTATTGTGTAAGCGGCCAACCTATTTACATCACCACCCTGGGGAGATTTGTTTACCAGGTGGTAAATTTGAAATTAATGATGTTAACCTGCGGACCACGGCACTGCGTGAATTACACGAGGAGCTAAACATTGCCCCGCATAATGTTCAAGTTTTAGGCCAGCTGCCGGAATACTCTACCCTTACTGGATTTACTATACGTCCTTTTGTGGGCTTAATTAAAAAAGAAACGGTATGGGAGAACGATCATAACGAAGTACAAGCCAGCTTTTTACTCTCTATAAAAGCGCTGAACAACGAAGCTAATTGGCAACCAATCCCCTTTGAACGTAATGGAAGAGCCCTAACTTTAAATGGCTTTATCACTCCTCACGGGCTTTTGTGGGGTGCCACAGCCAGCATTATTAAAAACTTTACAAAACAACTTGCCATACCAGTTTAAATCTTTGCTAATAAGGGTTACACACCTGCATTTCCACGTTATTATAGTCGACCGTTCAAAGAACAGCTGAATGCTGAGAAAACTAAGTAGAGACACACATTATGATCAGTGCATTTGATATGTTTAGCATTGGTATTGGCCCTTCATCGTCACATACCGTTGGCCCAATGCGTGCATCACGCTTATTTGTTAATGACCTAGATGAACAACAACTATTAGCAAATGTGACCGATGTAAAAGTAGAGCTTTACGGCTCGCTTGGCCAAACAGGTGTTGGCCACGGCTCTGGTAAAGCAGTGATACTTGGCTTAGCAGGGTATGATCCTGAAACCATTGATGCCGATTTAGTGGATGACATACTCGCTAAAATTGAAAAAGAACAGGTTATTTACCTAAACCAAACTCACAAAGCTAAATTCCCTAAGCAGGGCGCGATTGTTTTCCATCGCAGAAAGACACTCCCTAAACATTCCAACGCAATGGAAATTATTGCCTATAACAATGGCGAAAAAGTATATAGCAAAGTTTACTACTCTATTGGTGGCGGATTTATTGTTTCGGATGAAGAGTTTGAAAAAGAAAAACAAGCGGCCTTAGATATTCGTGAAGAAAACCCTGCCCCGTTCCCGTTTGGAACGGCTAAAGAATTACTCGAAATGTGTAAAGAGTCGGGTTACAGCGTATCAACGTTAATGATGAAAAACGAAAAAACGTTACGCAGTGAAGAAGCCATTAAAGATGAGCTATTTAATATTTGGCAAGTAATGAAAGCCTGTATTGAGCGAGGTATGCGCACCGAAGGTATTTTACCTGGCGGATTAAAAGTAAAACGCCGTGCGCCAAGCTTATATTTAAAGCTTAATGTAGAAGTGAGTAACGACCCGCTGCGCGCCATGGACTGGGTTGATTTATTCGCATTAGCTGTAAACGAAGAAAATGCAGCCGGAGGACGTGTAGTAACTGCCCCCACAAATGGCGCAGCCGGAATTTTACCTGCAGTATTAATGTATTATCATACTTTTATTAAAGAAGTAGACCGTGATATTGCTACCCGCTACTTATTAACTGCCGCTGCAATAGGCATTTTATATAAAAAGAATGCCTCTATTTCTGGTGCTGAAGTGGGTTGCCAAGGCGAAGTCGGTGTTGCTTGTTCAATGGCCGCAGGCGCACTTACTGAAATTGTTGGTGGTAACGTTGTACACGTAGAAAATGCCGCTGAAATTGGTATGGAACATAACTTAGGGTTAACCTGTGACCCTGTTGGCGGCTTAGTGCAAGTCCCCTGTATTGAACGTAATGCAATGGGCGCTATTAAAGCAATTAATGCGTCGCGCCTGGCTATTCGCGGTAGTGGTGAGCAAAAAGTATCGCTGGATAAAGTAATAAAAACCATGCTCGATACGGGTAACGATATGAAAACAAAATACAAAGAAACCGCTCGCGGTGGACTGGCCGTTAATATTATCGAGTGCTAATTAACCTGAACTCTGGTTAAGAGATTTACTAACATATTGAATCAAAATGATATTTATGTTTATTTTCTCTAGCTAGAGATTTTTAGTGAAAACAAGGCGAAATTACGCGTCAATAGCTCGCCTATTGCAAGTAAATTCAACGCAGTTAGCGCTGAAAATAGCTGCTTAAGATGGATTTATTATCCACAGTTCAGGTTAATTACATAGCACAAAAAAAGCCGCTTAGTTGCAAAACTAAGTGGCTTTTCATTGCTGTTTATGGCGGTTACTTAACCGGCAATTCAATATCAGCAAATAACTTATCAACATCTTCTTGATTACGCAGTAAACTCGCACGCTCTACTCGCTCTTTAGTTAAATGCGGTGCAAAACGTTCGATAAAGTCATACATGTAGGTGCGTAAAAAACTGCCCTTTCTAAAGCCAATTTTAGTCGTGCTCGCCTCAAATAAATGGCTAGCATCAATGCACACTAAGTCGCTGTCGTTTACCTGATCAATTGCCATAGATGCAACCACCCCCACACCTAGTCCTAAACGCACATACGTTTTAATAACATCAGCATCGGTGGCAGTAAATACAATATGTGGCTCAAGTCCGTAGGCGTTAAATGCTTTATCAAGCTCTGAGCGACCAGTAAAACCAAATACATAAGTGATCAATGGATACTGCGCTATATCTGCCACCGTTAAGTTATCGACTTTTTTCGCAAGTGGATGATCTTTAGCAACCACAATACTGCGATTCCAGTGATAACAAGGCAACATAACTAAATCTGAATATAAGTGCAGTGCTTCAGTAGCAATCGCAAAATCTGCATCACCGCGCGCAGCTGCATCCGATATTTGCTGCGGCGTACCTTGGTGCATATGTAGTGACACTGCTGGGTATTTTTGAGTAAAGCCTTTAATTACACTTGGTAACGCATAGCGTGCTTGGGTGTGCGTAGTCGCAATATTAAGTTTGCCTTGATCGGGCAGCGTATGTTCATTCGCAACCGCTTTAATACCCTCAACTTTTGAGAGTATTTCGCGTGATATGTTAATGATTTCTTCGCCAGCGCCTGTAACATGAGTTAAATGCTTACCACTGCGGCCAAAAATTTGTACACCGAGCTCATCTTCTAACATACGTACTTGCTTAGAAATACCAGGCTGGGAGGTAAATAAACTCTCAGCCGTAGCTGAAACATTTAATTTATGATTTTGAACTTCTACGATATATCTAAGTTGTTGTAATTTCATGGCTATGTAGTTTCGTTATAATTCACATTGACAGATAAAAACGCACCCTAACTATAGGTAGCTATATAAAAGGCTGATTAAGGTTACACAATGTAACAATTAATATATTGAAATTTCAGGTTAACACAATAAATACACTTGAGGTAGCAATGATTATCAGCAATCAAAACATAACATATTAAGATTTAAACGCTTTATGGTGACGCTTTTTTCAGTTAATCTGAGCAAAGTTTCCCACCTTTAATATATTTAATGTAAGATTAGATAATAAGGTTAAGAACTTGAGAATTATAACATGATCGTTTCCATTATAATTGTATTAATTGTTGCACTTATAGTCATTGCACTATTGGTTAGTGCTGTTCAGCAACACAAAGAAAAACAAGAAGCTGAACGACGCAAAGAGTTAACAAAACAAAAAGCAATCATTGAAGAAACCGAAGAAGCATTAATGAATAGCGCCAACATTCCACTTTCAGAGGCAACTCAGCGAATATTACAACGACGAATTCATGATGCGCTCAGTCAAATGGTGCCTATTTCAAGCGGAGGTAGTGGACTAAAAAACCGCTTAAAAGAAGCAAAAGAGCGACTACAAAACCCAATTCAAGACGGCTCGGATGATTTTGTTTTACCAGGTAATGACAAGCAACTGATATCACTAATACAGGGTATAAAAAAGCTCCGTACTATTATTCGTTCTGAGCATAATAAAGGCAAAGTAGACAGCCAAGCGTTTATTGCAGAAGACAAACGCCTTGAAAAGCTACAACTAAGAATCAACATTGAAAGCCAAATAAAACGAGGGTTATCAGCGCAAACAGCTGGAATGATAGGCTCTGCTAGGCAGTACTTTGAAAAAGCAGCTGCCACACTTAACAGTGTTTCATTTAATGACGATTACATTACGGCAAAACGAGCTGAAGTTGAAGGCTACCTTGAAACGATAAGTAATGAACTCAAGGCATCAAATGCTACATCATTGAAGAAAAAGAACGAACAAGAGCAAGATGATTTAGACGTATTATTTGCACCTAAAAAGAAATGGTAACTCCTTTCTAAATAAAAAGCCCATGCAGTTGCATGGGCTTTTTTTTGAATAGGATTTTGCCCCACTTTGTGTTTACATACTAGAACATATACATATTCTAACAAGCTGCCTGCATTAAGATAAAAATGCGAACTTAACAATAAACAAGGCCGTTAAAATCCAAACACTAATGCTTACCTGATCTTTTTTGCCACACAGCACTTTTACCGCCGTATAAGAAATAAAACCAAGTGCAATACCGTGTGCAATTGAGAAAGTCAGCGGTGTCATTAATAATACAACACTCACCGGAATTGCATCAGTCATGTCGTCCCAATTTACAAACTTTAAGTTTTGTAGCATCAATACAGATACATATAAAATAGCTCCCGCGGTTGCGTATGCAGGCACCATTTGAGCTAAAGGCGCAAAAAACATCATCAGTAAAAAGCAGCAACCCACAACCACAGCGGTCAAACCAGTTCGACCACCAACAGATACACCTGCAACAGACTCAATGTATGACGTGGTTGTTGAAGTACCGAGCATTGCACCTGCAATGGTAGCTGTGCTGTCGGCGCTTAATGCACGACCTAAACGCGGCATATTACCGTTTTTATCTGCTAAACCAGCTTTCTGAGTTACCGCAACTAACGTGCCTGAGGTATCAAACAAATCAACGAATAAAAACGCAAAAATAACACTCAACATCGACAGTTCAAACGCGGCACTAAAGTCCAGTTGCATAAAGGTCGGCATGATAGAAGGTGGCATTGCAATAACACCATGATACTCCACTAACCCCATAGACACAGCAATCGCGGTAACTAGTAAAATACTGATCAGTACGCCACTTTTAAAATCGCGATAAAGCAGTGCAGCAATAACAAAAAAGCTGAAAATAGCCAATAAAGGACCAGGCGAGGTAATATCACCCAACTGCACCAGTGTTGCAGGACTTGATACAATAATACCGGCACTTTTAAGTGCGATGAGAGCTAAAAATGCGCCAATACCCGTTGCTATTGCTTGCTTGAGCACCAGAGGGATTGCATTAATAATCCACTCTCGCACCTTAAATAAGCTTAGAATTAAAAATATACACCCTGACATAAATACCGCACCCAACGCAGCTTGCCAGCTATAACCCATACCTAATACAACACCATAGGTAAAAAATGCATTTAATCCCATACCCGGTGCCAATGCCAGTGGGTAATTGGCCCACAAACCCATAATAAAACACCCTATTGCAGCTGCAATACAGGTGGCAACAAAGGCAGCACCTTGGTCCATACCCGCTTCAGCAAGCATAGCTGGGTTAACGAATACGATATAAACCATCGTAATAAATGTAGTCATACCGGCAATACATTCACGGCGAACCGAAGAATCATTTGCACGGATTTTGAATAAGGCTTCGAGCATAATAAACTTGTGGTTGTAAAAAGTGGCGAGATTTTAGCATAAAAATAACTTTTTACAGGACATTTTACCTTGCTATATACTAAACTAGCTAAGTGATTAAAATAACAAACGAAGTAGCATGATCAAAACGACACCAAGTGGCCAAGACTTAGAGCAACAATTAGACAACATTCTTTCTTTTGTAACGCAACCAAGCGATGCAAATCTCCCTGCGAGCTCTAAAAACACCGATCAAGACACATTAAATAAAGCCCTTTATTACCTTAAAAATGAACAAAGCGCATTAGCCGCAAAATGGATGCGTTTGGCAGCAATGGCAGGAAATTATCGCGCGCAGTTTTATTTAGGGCTGTTTTTTATAAAAGGACAAGGTGTGCCGCAAAGTGTATTTCATGGTGCTGCGTGGCTTAGCTTAGCCGGTAGTCAAGGCTATGAACCTGCCATAGAAGCAATGAGCGATATACGAAAACATATTAGTACCAAACGACTTAAAGATGCTCAATGCTACGCAGCCAGCCTGTATGAACAAATTCACCAGTTACAATTCTCACATTTGATTCCTCCTAGTAGCGAAAAATAATTTCACTGCCCAGCAACTCATTTCATCTGTAAATTAATTAAGCATTTATAGCCAAAACAAGCACGCTTAATTAATTTAAACTACTGTATACCCCCTGTTCATCTGTATTTATTTGTTCCCAGCCTTAAAATTAATTCTGTGGGCATTAACTTTCAATAAAAATTAAACCATTGTTATATATAGATTATTTATATATTTATAGTAACTGTCGCGTTTTAAGATGAATAACTGTACAAAAAAATAGCAAAAAAACACTTGCACCAAACAACTGTATAAACTACTGTATGAATGTACTGTATAAAAACCCAGTGAGTGAGAAGATTATGTTACAGCCAATTACCGTAAGAACAGTTAAAAGCTATCAACAAGATGACCAATCAGATTGTGTTAACGTTGTACAAATTGAAGATGAAATTTCAGCAACGTTTGAGTTATTAAAAGTATTACACCAATACAACAGCCTAAACGCATGGACACTGTTAATAGCACCAGATAACGTACCGAGCAAAGCGCTACTTGATTCATGCTCAATTGATACCAGTAAATTACTGGTTATTCGTCAAAAACATTTAGTTAATTTAGAGTATGTTTTAAGTTCTGCACTTCACAATGGAAATTTTGCCGCGGTGATCACCTGGACTGACATAATAAATAACCAACAACTGTCGCAGTTATCATTAAACTTGAGCCATACGCGCACTAAGTTGTATTGCTTTAGCAAAAGAAGCGCTCATTCTGAGATTTCACTTACGCAATAAGCTTGATAAACTAGCGTTTTAATACACAGTACATTTATCATGACTTCTAACGCCCTATTATGTTTTTGTGGCAGTCAGCAACCTTATGCTGATTGCTGCGAGCCTTTTCATTTAAAAACCAAACAGCCACACACACCAGAGCAACTTATGCGTGCACGCTACAGTGCTTATGCTGTTAAAAACGCGGTTTTTGTTCGTGAAAGTTATGCAAAAGAAAAACAAGCTGAAAACTCAATTTCAGAAATTAAAGATTTTGCAAATAGTTGCCGTTTTATAAACTTAACCATATTAGACTCTGGTTATAATGATGAAACAGGGTTTGTTACATTTAAAGCTCACTACTTTTATCAAGATTTATATTGCGAGTTGGCAGAAAATTCAAGGTTTATTAAAGAAGATGGACAATGGCGATACCTTGATGGTGAGATTACACCGGTTGCCGATATTAAAGTAAAACGTAATGATACGTGCCCTTGCGGCAGTAATAAAAAGTATAAAAAGTGTCATAGTGTATAAATAACAGCTACAAAAAATGGGCCACAAGGCCCATTTTCAAAACTACACTAAACGCAAATTAGCGTTTTACTCGCCATCATCTTCATCGAAATCTTGACGCTGTGCAGGTCTTGCTAAAATCTCTAAGTAAAAAGAAGTTAAACCTTGCTTTTCAATTTCACTGATGTGATTGTTAATTTCAGCAACGTGAACCACTTGGGCTTCTTCAACCGTGTTACCAAACTTACAATCAAATGCCCAGTAGTCGGCATCAACAGGTAAAGTTTTATTACGTTCTCTTTTCAAATATTTTTTCACTTCATGCTTTGCAGCATCAACCATACGAGGGTATTTGATTTTCTCATGATTCAGCGTGAATGTTTTCTTCATTACGTTCCTAATTACCTTGGTTTAATGATAATGGCATTTAATGTCATACCATTTGCGCCATTATAGCAATTGCATTTAAATTTTGGATGCTTTTTTTATATTAAATCAGTTATTAAAATAAAGCATCTATAAAATCAATAGTTACTTTCTACTATAAACTCAGTTTATTACAATCAAATGGCATGTATAAAGCAGCAATTGAACACATATAATTAGGCACTAAACAAATGTAATGGCTGGTGGATAGCTTCATTTTGTAAATCATCATAAAATGCCACCGCATCCATTTGAGGGTTTGATAGCTCGGTGTTGGTATTTTGAATTCGTCGACGGACTGCTAGTTCACAGTTATCAATGACAGTCAGTGGAATGTGGTTTTTATCATCACGAATATTAAATGGCTCAGGCTTTAAGCACTGAGTTAACTTTATATCACTCATCCCTACAGCGCTTCCCATTTTTGCTAAAAGCTCTGTGTTATTTTTACCAATTAACATATTAAAGGTATCTGGCGCTAATGGCTGCTTTGGACCTGCGCCAAATTGTTTACGCAAAGCATCTTCATCAGCTTGATAATGCTTAGTGTCACTTTTGGGTAGGTGGAATTCACTAAAATCGAGTGCATCGTGAGAGAGCATTGCTAATAAAAGTGCAAACTCGCCTCGGCGGTTTTCGTGCACACTTTCGTTAAGCCTCGTTTTTAACTGGCTCTCCGTGATTAACAAATCACCAATCTGCATAGACTTTAGCCTATTTAACTAATTAATAAGTATTTATCGGCTAAATTTGAATTTTCTTTAGCTTTTTTCTTTACTTAAATAAGAAGTTTGCTATTATCTGCCGCGTTGCATTGGAGGGGTTCCCGAGCGGCCAAAGGGATCAGACTGTAAATCTGACGGCTCAGCCTTCGCTGGTTCGAATCCAGCTCCCTCCACCACTTCTCTTCTCTACATTATTTCTTTTTATTCAAATACCCACTGTAAACTCATACCATGATTGTTTAACCAGTTACTTGCTTGTTTATAATCTGAATAAAATAATCCCACACGTTGCCAAAATTGAGCGCTGTGATTTAAATATTTTAAATGTGCTAATTCATGAACAATCACGTAGTCAATGACCCATGTCGGTGCACTTGCCAAGTGTAAGTTGAAGGTTAGTTCACGCCTGCGATTACAACTACCCCAGCGACGTTTATACAATTGAATACGAATATTACTCGGTAGCTTTTCACCCATCAGCTGACAATAATCGTTAACTCGCATTTCAATATAACTTTCTAATTTCTCATGCAAAAACTGCTCTAGCAAACTTTGATACATTTGCGTTTGATGCTTTACACGTGAAGAAATACTCAGTAACAGCGTTTGGCTTTCATTGTGCTGCTGCCATTGAGTGCGTGCTGCGTTTTCAAATTGCACATTAACAGCTTCATTAAATAATTTAATACTCTGGGTTTTGAGTGGAAACTGTCGTGTATCGGCTTGAATTTGTTGCTTATGTAACTGAGCATCAATCCAGTCCTGTTTACTTAACAGCCATTCATTAATTTGTGTTTTCGTTACAAAATGGGGCGCATATACCGTAAGCTCACGTTGTGCGACTTTGATAGCCACTGTTTTTCTTCGCTTACTACGCTTTAAAGTGTAATCCAACAATGAATGCTGCCTATTTATAATTAACCACTGGGTTTTATTTTACCTTGTACCATAACGCCTAATCTATAAATAATCCCCACTAAATGCCATTTTAATAACAATGCATTTAGTGCTACTCAATAAATAGTATGGTTTAGAGCTTAAAACACTTACGTTACTTTTGTTATTTATAACTCAATACCTTGTGATTATTATTGTATTTTATATTAGACTGAATTTAAGAGTTATTATGTGAATGATTGATGTTAGCTAATTTTTTTATAAACGAACCAGATCCAAGCCTAATTATTAATGGTGTATACGACCCAAGTTTAGTGACATTATCTATACTCACCGCAATTTTTGCAGCTTATTTTTCTTTGCACGTTCTCGATTTAGCAAATAATACACATTTTAAATCTTATCGAAAGTTAGCCAATATAACCGCAGCCTTAGTCCTTGCCGGAGGGATCTGGAGCATGCACTTTATTGCAATGCTCGCATTTTCTTTGTGCACTACAATTGAATACGACCCCACACTCACTTTTGTATCGTTTATACCGGCTTTACTGGCATGTACCATTGCTTTTTCTTGTTTGAAAACATATAGCTCTCACCCTCGTATTATCAATTTAATTCTAAGCTCTCTTTTATTTGGCGCGGGTGTTGGTACCATGCATTACAGCGGTATGGCCGCGATGCAATTAAGTCCTTTACTTCGTTATGATCCAATATGGTTTGGCGCTTCAATTGTTGTTGCAGTGCTGCTGTCTTTTATAAGTCTTTATGCACGCTTTCATTTACCAGCACACTTTAAAAAATTAACGCCTGTGCATAATCGTATTATTTGTGCCCTTATTCTTGGCCTTGCCGTGGCTGGTATGCATTTTATGGGCATGGCCGCTACGCGATTTATTACAACAAGCCCGATAATTAACGAGCAAACAAATCAATCACATCTAACCTTTATTGCTATTAGTGTGTCGTTCGCCACACTTTTATTAACAGCGGTGGTTGTGATCATCAATGGCATGATCCGTTACAGAATGCTGTTGGGGAAAAAATCAGCTGAAGAGTCTCGCCTTGATGCTATTTTATCAACTGCCATTGACGGCATCGTTACTATCAATATTAAAGGCACTATTTTGAGCTTTAATAAAGCCGCAGAAACAATTTTTGGCTGGCAAGATAATGAGGTCATTGGCCAGAATGTAAAAATATTAATGGCTGATGATATTGCGAATCAACACGATGCTTTTTTAAAAAATACAACAAACCATGAGGTAAAACGTGTTATTGGTGTTAATCGCGATGTGTGGGCAAAACATAAAAATGGTCATCAATTTCCAATTCGCTTGGGGATTGGTGAAGTAAAGCAATTACAAACTGAAACATTGTTTGTGGGCTTTATTACCGATTTAACTGAACAAAGAGCGTTACAACAAAGCTTAATTGAAAAAGAGCGACAATACCGTACCTTGATGAACAATATGCCCGGTGTGGTATTTCGCTGCTTGTTAGATGAACACTGGAGTATGTTGTTTATCAGCCCTAGCGTCTATGAACTAACGGGTTATCGCGCTGAAGAATTTACTGAGCAGCGTATTACCTTTGCCGAGCTTATTGTTAAAGAAGATGAAGCGGCGATTTCTTTAGTCATTGATCAAGCAGTTGCATCGACCAGTCAATACTCAATTGAGTACCGCATTCGCCATCGCAACGGCAATATTATTTGGGTACTCGATCAAGCAAGTATTATCACTAACTCTAAAGATGATACACGCTGGATTGATGGCGTTTTAATTGATATAACCAAGCGCTATGAATATGAGCAAAGCTTAAAGCAAGCTAAAT
The DNA here is from genome assembly GCF_005886135.1 of Pseudoalteromonas sp. S4741. Taxonomy (NCBI): domain Bacteria; kingdom Pseudomonadati; phylum Pseudomonadota; class Gammaproteobacteria; order Alteromonadales; family Pseudoalteromonadaceae; genus Pseudoalteromonas; species Pseudoalteromonas sp. S4741. Next base: position 16,999 of record NZ_PNCN01000120.1, read on the forward strand.
ACGAGGCTGAAGCAGCCGCGCAAGCTAAACAGTCTTTTATGGCAAATATGAGCCATGAGATACGTACCCCCATGAATGCAATTATTGGCTTTAGTGATATTTTAATGGATAGTCCGCTTAATAAAGAGCAACAAAAACAAATTATTACCGTTAATAACGCTGCGCGTTCTTTATTGCATTTACTCAACGATATCCTTGACTCAGCAAAGCTAGAGAAAGGTAAACTCGAAATTCAAAAAGTACATTTTAACTTGCAAGAATTGCTCGATAATATTGTGTCGACATTTTGGCTTGATGCAAAACGCAAAGACTTACAGCTCATTTTAAAAATAGCTGACAATGTAAATCCATTTTATTTTGGTGATGATACGCGTTTACGCCAAGTGCTAACCAATTTAATCGGCAATGCGATAAAGTTTACTGAGCAAGGCCATGTTACTCTTTCGGTTACTCATAAACCCAATCAACCCATTTTATTTGAAGTACAAGACAGCGGTATAGGTATCGAAAAAGGTCGCCTTGAGGCTATTTTTAAACCCTTTGAGCAAGCAGATGCCACCACAACACGCCGATTTGGTGGCACAGGGCTTGGCACAACAATTAGTAAGCAGCTGGTTGAATTAATGGGTGGCAAAATATACGCACAAAGTACCCTTGGTCAAGGTAGCTGCTTTTCCTTTACTGTTGGGCTTGAGCCAGGCGAAAAAAGTCAGGTGCAAGCCATTAGTAAAAACGCATTTAGCTTACCCCCATTAAAAATCTTAGTAGTGGATGATATTGAACAAAATATCGAACTACTCACTATTATGCTTTCCCAAGCAGGCCATCAGGTAAGTAAAGCAAATAATGGTTTTGAGGCCATTGACATGTTTAATCAGCATCGCTTTGATATTATCTTAATGGATATTCATATGCCTAAATGTGATGGGATCAGTGCCACAGCATCAATTCGCTCTTTAGAGCAGCAAAAACAACTAAAGCACACGCCAATAATTGCCTTAACGGCCAGTGTGCTGCAGCAAGATAAGCTAACAGCCAAACAAGCGGGTATGAATGGTTTTACAACGAAACCCGTTGACATAAACCAACTCAACCAAGAAATAGCGCGGGTGCTTGGGCTTACTATCAGCCAGTTAGTAACTAACGATCCAATAGATTCAAAACTTCGTATAGATTTTAATAAAGGTGAAAAAATGTGGGGCAGCAAAGAGAAACATCTCAAAGAGGTTGTACTCTTTTTAGCTCAGCATCAAAATAGTATGCAAACCTTGGCGGCCACTAAGCTAAACGATAAACATCATGCTCATATTTTGCATAATTTAAAAGGTCTTGCCGGTAATTTAGCGCTCAATAATTTATCTTACTTAATTGCGCATGCTGAAAAACAACGTGATATAACACGTTATACTCAGTGCATATTAAAATGTCAGCAAGAGTGGCAGCAGCTAGCAGATGAATTATCACACTTACACATTGCTTTTAAAGAGAATGAATTACAAAAAGAATCCGTGTCAGATGCTGAATTTATTCACCAATTAACGCTTTTACTCAGCCAAGCTAAACGAGCAGAGTTGGATGATACGTTATTAAGTTATATTGAAAGAATAACACCCGAACAACACAAAGCTGCTATTTTGAATATTTATGAGCAGTTTAATGACTTTGAATTTGATAATGCACAAACACAGCTCAACGCATTATTAACAACACTCAATAACTAGCTCTTCTGAGGATGACGATGGATCAATCGATAAGTCAGGCGCGAATATTAATCGTCGATGATGAACCTGCAAATTTAAAAGTAATGCGCGAGGTCTTAGCGAGTAACTACCGTTTATCGTTTGCTAAATCGGGGGCTGTGGCATTGCAATTAATAGAAAACGATCCGCCAAAACTCATTTTACTTGATGTAATGATGCCAGATATGAATGGCTTTGAAGTGTGCAAAATTTTAAAAGCTAATCCTAAAACCGCACACATTCCGGTCATTTTTGTCACCGCACTCACGCTAGAACAAGATGAATCGGAAGGATTTTCGCTAGGTGCGGTTGACTATATAACCAAACCTATTAGCCCTGCGATTGTTAAGGCAAGGGTAAAAACTCATCTTTCTTTAGTACAAGCCGAACAACTAAAACAAGCACATGTAGATTTAGTTGAGCGATTAGGTCGCGCGGCAGAGTACAAAGATACCGATACGGGTGAGCATATTGCACGAATGAGCCAATACAGCAAAGTACTTGCTTTAGCACTGGGAATGAATGAACAACACGCAGAATTATTACGCCAAGCTGCGCCAATGCACGATGTCGGAAAAATAGGTATTCCTGATTCGATACTGTTAAAACCTGGCAAATTAACCCCCGACGAATTTGCACACATGAAAGAGCATGCCGCTATAGGGGCTAAAATATTGGCCAACTCACCCTCCCCCTTACTGCAACTTGCCCATGTATTGGCTATTGAACATCATGAAAAATGGGATGGCACAGGTTATCCTAATAGATTGAAAGGCGAGGAAATCTCTATTGAGGGGCGGATTGTAACGATTGCTGATGTATTTGATGCACTTACATCAAAACGTCCTTATAAAGAGCCGTGGAGCATTGAGCAAACACTAGAGCATATGCAACAACAAGCAGGAAAACACTTTGACCCTCAGCTGGTTGATCTTTTTATTAGCAAAATAGACGCTATTTTAGCGATAAAAAAGGCTCATCAAGAATGCGATTAAATCGTCTCTTTTTTGAACAAATATTACTGCACAAAGCTCAACAGGACCTAGCTTCTTTTGGCATTGTGAGAGCCTAACGCTACAGCTGGAAAATGCTGTTTTATAATGCGATAGTCATGGGAAGTGATCTCATGGCTATTCCCACTGTTATCTTTAAAATACATAGAAAAAGTCACGCCATGATCAGCCAGTATCGTTTTAATTTCAAGCTGCTCAAAATGTGCTAACCACGCTATAAATTGCTCACCGGTTGCAGCAAAAGCGATTCCTTTACTTCGCCCTGGCGCCTCAAATAAAGCTAAACGTGTAGATGCGTTTTCATCTTCAAGCGTTAAAGGGCCTTTGCCTTCTTCATTCCAAAATGCTAATTCCTCTACTACAGTAAAACCAAGCACCTTTTCATACCAATCAACGGCTTGGGTGAGGCTTTGAACATTTAAATGACAATGATCAATACCGTTCAATTTTGGCCTCACTGTCTTACCCTCCAATTTCAGATTTTAACTGCTCTAAAAAGTCATACATATAATCTGTTCTTCTAAGTGCTTCAGCTTTAGCTGAAGGTGTATTCATACTTTTTGCAATATGCAGCAACTTTATAAAAAAATGATCTAAGGTGTACTGTTTATCATCAGGTTCACGCTCTAAACAAAATGGATCATTAGGATTGTACAAAAGTCGGCTTATTGAGCCCCCCACTTTCATACAACGACTAATACCAATAGCCCCTAAGGCATCCATTCTGTCAGCATCTTGTACAATCTGTGCTTCAACGGTTTTAATAGCAATATTGGCGCTAAAACTATGCGCGGCTATGGCGTGGTGAATATCATCAAATAGTGCTTCATCATAGCCAATAGACGCTAAAAAACTAATCGCTTTATCGGCAGCCATCGTTGAAGCTTTTGCCCTATCGGGGTGGTTTTTTGCTACGGCCACACAATCATGTAACCACGCAGCAGGTAAAACAACATTCATATTGGCTTTTTCAGCAGTGCATAATTTAACTGCGACACGGACAACGCGTTCAATATGAGTGATATCATGGGCTACATCAGCATGGATAAGCGCTGTTATAAATTCTCTGCATTGCTGCTCAAGTTGCTTTAATGAAGGGCTAAGGGGTAAATTGTTCACCGAGCTTCCAAAAATCTATTTAAACGAGGTAATATCCCCTACTTTAACGCGATTTATAAAGCCCTTGCAAAACATTCATTGTATGTTGCGCGTGGCTTGACTAAAATACAGCGCTTATTTATTACTACAGAGAAGCCCTATGTCATCTGCCGTTTACCTGCAAGCTGGTCGCGATAAATCATTAAAAAGAAAACACCCTTGGTTATTTTCTAAAGCCATCAAAAAAATTAAAGGTAAACCTGGATTAGGTGACACGGTAACCATACACGACAGTGAAGGTAAGTTTTTAGCCACTGCGGCTTACAGCCCGCATTCACAAATTCGCGCGCGTGTTTGGAGCTTTGATGAAAAAGAAGTCATAGATCAACATTTTTTCGAGCGTCGCCTTCGTCGTGCTTTAGAAGCTCGCAGCCATGCGATTGAAGAAGGTGGACTGACCGGCTTTAGGCTTTGCGCCGCTGAATCAGATTATTTACCGGGTGTTACCATAGATAAATTTGATAACACCTTGGTTTGTCAGTTACTCAGTGCCGGTGCTGAGCGCCACAAAGGTGAAATTGTTGGTGCATTAATGGCTATTTTCCCTGGCTCTAATATTTATGAGCGCTCAGATGTAGATGTGCGCACTAAAGAAGGCTTGGAGCCAATTAAGGGAGTGCTTTGGGGTAATGAACCCACAGCGCCAGTTATCATTGAAGAAAATGGTTTAAAAATTGAAGTTGATATTCTTGAAGGCCATAAAACCGGCTTTTATTTAGATCAACGTGACAGCCGCGCTGCGCTGGAGCGTTTTTCAAAAGATAAAACCGTATTAAATTGCTTTAGTTATACGGGGACGTTTTCTCTTTATGCCCTGCGTGGTGGCTGTAAGCATGTAACCAATGTCGATGTTTCACAACCAGCTCTTGATACAGCAAAGCGCAATGTTGAACATAACAACCTTGATTTAAATAAAGTCGACTTTGTAAAACAAGATGTATTTAAGTTATTGCGCCAATACCGTGAAGACGGTGTGATGTTTGATACGATTGTGATGGATCCGCCTAAATTTGCTGATAATAAAGCGCAGTTAACTGGGGCGTGTCGGGGTTACAAAGATATTAATATGATTGCGATGCAAATATTAAAACCAGGCGGCACACTGCTTACTTTCTCATGCTCTGGTTTAATGGAACAAAATTTGTTTCAAAAAGTGGTTGCAGATGCAGCACTTGATGCAGGTAAAGATTTGCTGATCATGGAGCGCTTAAATCAAGCAGCTGACCACCCTATTGCGGGCAGCTACCCTGAAGGCTTTTATCTTAAAGGCCTTATTTGTAAGGTTTACTAAACACTAATTTTAGTTAAACTCAACAATTTCTAGCCCTGCGGTTATCGTGCCATCCTCTTCTGTGCTGGCACGTATCACCTTCGCAGTGGCTTTTAACGGTGCAATGCTTGGATGGGTTGATGCAATATCAACCGATAAAATTGAGTTAAGCTCTAATAAATCATCGAGCTGCAAGGAGAGCCCTGTTGCACTTAAGTCAAGGCAGGTGCCTGTGTAACTTAGTCCTGCGACGGGCTCAATCGAGGTTAACTTAGCGGGTGTGTTAACCTGCATACGTCTGTAGTTTCGCTTATCTTCAGTAAACATAATTCCCTCTACACAATATTATTAATTTTTTCTCGTAGTACGGCGATGGAAAAAGGTTTTACAACGTAAGCATCACACCCTGAGTCAAAGCCTGCTTGTTGCTCAAGCTCTGACTCAAGTCCTGATATCATCACCACCGGAATGTGTTTTGTCTCTGGCGTATGTTTAAGTATGCGACAGGTATCATAACCATCAAGCCCGGGCATACATACATCAAGCAAAATGATATCAGGCGGATTAGCAATGGCAGATGCTAAACAACTTTTACCAGAATCAGCATAGCTTAAATCAAATGTTGATGCTAACCCTGATTTGAGTATTTCAAAATTGAAATACTCATCATCAACAACTAACAATTGTCGCGCTTGGTGTTTTAGTAATGAGGACATAGCAATGTCATTTCCTTCTCAAGTTAGTCCCTTAGGGTCTGTTGACCGTTCAAGGTTGAATTTGCAGTAGCCTGTTTGGTATTTAGGCAAGGCAGAGCCTATGTGGTGTGGTTATTCCCCATAAACAGGCGATAACGCAGCATCAATGCCAAACAGGTGCTGCCCTTCGGGTTCTGCCTAGGAGCGATTCACTCTTTGTTGCCTACATGGATGTAGGTA
>NZ_PNCN01000121.1:0-5196 GCF_005886135.1 Pseudoalteromonas sp. S4741
TCTAGCCCTTCGGGCACGCTTCCGCCCCTAGGTTGCAGTTCCTACGGTCTGATAAAAAATAGGTTTTAGGTCCTAGGTTCTAGGTTCTAGGTTCATAGTCTTTAAGTAAACACCTGCGGGCGTGAAGCCCCGTCTACAAAATCATTTTGAACCACAGAGCACGCGAGGCGCTGCGCGCTTCACAGAGAAACAAGTTTGCGCGGCGTAAAGCCCCGCCTACAGGCTATTTAAACCCCGAAGCTCGCAACTCGTCACTTCCTTAATCCCTAACGGCTTCTCTTTACCCTTTGTGGTAAATAAAATCACTAACAGACGCGACATAAAGTCGCTGCTACCTTTGCGAGGCGTAAAGCCCCGCTTTAAAAAACATTTTAGCTGCGAGCCACGGGCTACGAGTTTCGAGCCCTCTAAGCCCTTAGCTAATAGCCCACAGCCCGATACCCGTTGCTTATAACCCTATATTATAGGCTGCCTATCGCGGCTACTGCTACGCCTAGTTGGTAAAGTATTTGCGTTGCTGTGCTCCACAGCGTTAGCTTATCCATGTGCCCAGTGTCCATAGGTACTACTATGGTGTCGCCTGGTTCTAGCTGGTCTGAGTTATTAACGGCAAACCAGTTACCTGCGCTAGGTATTTTAACCGAGCCGTTGGCTTTTATAATGTAAATACGATCGTCGTCGGCGCGCTCTTTTAAGCCGCCGCTTAGCTCTAGGTAGTCGTCTAGGCTAACGCCTGCTTTATATAAGTGAGTAGTTGCATAATTAACCTCTCCCACTACGCTGATAGAGTCGCGCTTGCTTGGAACATATAAAGTGTCACCATCTTGTAGCACTAGTGTTTGCTGGTTTTTAGCAATTAGTGGTAGGTCAATAACTAAACGCCCTACAGCTTCTACACTGGCTAAGTCGTTAAGTAGTTTGTTCATTTCGTCGTACGAAAGCGCACTACTACTTACTGAATTTTGAAAGCTTTTTGATGCTACATCGCGGCGTAGTTCAGTAGCTAAACGGGCTAGTTGTTGTTGCTCTTGCTGCTTAACCGATTGGCGAATAAACACCGCTGCTTTTTGCTCGGCAAAGTTAGTAAAGCCACCGGCACGGTTTAATAAATCGGTTAGTGTTTCGCCGCGGCGAATGGTGTACGTACCCGGGAATAGCAACTCACCTTTAAGGGTTACTTTTACGTTTTCTTGCCAGTTAGGAATGGTAAAAATATTTAAGCTGTCTTTACTTTGTAATTTAAGGCCTTGTGCATTGCCACTCAATACTTGAGCAAGGTCTATATTAATGTGCTCAACATTTGAAGCATCGCCATTTACCATACGGGTAATTTCGGCTTGTTTGGTGTAAGCCGACTCCAATAAACCACCTGCTGCTGTGATTAAATCTGCTGCTTCAGCATCTACTGTTAATGGGTAAACGCCTGGGTAAGTAACACTACCATTCACCTCAACTAGCTGAATAGCTTGCTGAGTAGACGCTTGTCGCTTTAACTTTTTAATTATTGGTGCTAACAAATTATTACGGCTATAAGGTGTATAGCTAGCAGCACTTAGCTGGTTACTATCTCCTGCTTGGCTAGCAGCTTGCTCAATTGTGGTATCTTTTTTAGTGCCTGAGCCCGTTGCTGCTAACGTTAACTTTTCATCACGTTTTTCTTCAAATTCACTAAATATAAGTATTTTGTCGTTAGCGTTAAGGATTAAGTCGTTTTCACTATTTTTAACAATAGCTAAAGCTACATCAAACTGATGCACTTCTATGTCACCATTTATGTTTATTTCGCGCACCACTAAGCCATAGCTTAAATCGGCTTGTGGGAGCAGGTCGCCACGCACCGACTTTAACACGTCGGAAATGCGTTTACCTTGGTGCCATTGGTAACTACCAGGGCGAACTACTGCCCCCACTAAATTTACAACGTTATTATATTGTGCGCTTACCGTGTTAAAACGAATGCGATCGCCGTCTTGCGGAATGTAATTTATATTGCTAGCAGAAAAGTCTACGGTAAGTACTTCTTTGCGGTTGTTTTTAAAACGCTCTACCACGGCATTTTTAGTATAGGCACCAGGTTTTAAGCCGCCAGCCATAGCTAGTAATTCTTTCGCCGTTTCGCCTTTTTTAAGCTCAAAAATAGCAGGGCGTTTAACTAATCCTTCTACTTTAACTTGTGCGCCCACCGAAGGTACAAATACCACGTCGCCGGGTTTTAAAATAATATCGTTACTGCTATCACCGTGAATAAGTAGGTCGTATAAATCGAAATTAGTAACTACTTTACCAGCCCGCTTAACTTGAATATTACGTAATGATGCAATATCCGACACCCCACCACTTACAAATAAAGCATGAGACACTGTAGTAAGCGACGACACACTGTAACTTCCTGGTTTGTATGCTTCACCTAATACCATAATACGCATACTGCGAAGTTGACCAAGCGAGACAAACGCTTTTACACCTATAACTTCTTGCTCTACTTTTAACTTAATTAACTGCTTTACCTCAGAAAAAGTTAAGCCAGCGACTTGTACCGGGCTCAAATCAGGGATGCTAATGCGCCCTTCGCGATCAACAATAACTTCAAAGCTCGCGCTTTCTTTACCATAAAAGTTTATTAATAGCTGATCGCCTCGGCCAACTAAATACGTATCAGGCACTGCTGACGTTTCACTAGGCATGAAGGTAGTTGGTTCACCGGCAAAAAGTTCATAACCAAATGGCTTAACTGTATTAGGGTTTTGTTTTGCTGGTTCTGCTTTTGCTGCTTGCTCTTGTTGTACTAAACGAGGACCGATTGTTGGTTCTTCAACTTGAGGTTGATTACTTGATTGGCTTGACCCAGTTATTGCCGATAGATCAACACCGTACTGCTTTGCCAATGCCTGCTGCTGAGACTTTGGTAATTTTTTAAATTGCTCTATTTGCGACGCACTCGGAGTGAATGCTAATGCACTAAAGCTACATATTAATACTAAAGCACTAAATAAGTGTTTAAAAACGTTCACGAGTAGGTATTTCCCTAGGTCTACAACAAGAATTGCTGCGTATTGTACATTATTATTGGACAAATAAAAAAGGGACTTTTGCCCCTTTAGTCATTTAAATGTCATTAACCTGGTATTATTAGTTAAAAACTGTAAACCAGTGTTAGCGAGGTCTCTGTGTCGGTGCTTTCTTTGTCATCAGCAACATCTGAGTTATTGGTTATATTATAGGCCACTTTCATTTGCAGTGAGCCATTAATTTTAGTAAGTAGCGCAGTTTCTGAGCGAGTTTTGGTATTAGTATCACCGTACTCCATTGATACTAACTGAGTAAAGCGCGCGTTGTCTGAAATTTTCCAGCTAAAGTCTACTTTACCTAGCGCAATCACTTCGCCTTCGTATTCACCCGCTAGTGAGTTGCCGTTTTCATCAACCTCTTCGCTTACATCTGGGTATTTAAAGTACTTATAACCTGGACCAATTTCAGCATTTAGTTTCATGTTTGACTCGTTTAGTAAACGTAAACCATAACCCGCTGAAATAACCGACTCACTTCGGTATGCACCAAAGTAATCAGAAACATGCGACCCGTAAATAAATAAATGAGCGTGCTTTTCGTTTAATTTGTAATTACCCTGCGCTGATATAGAGTACTTTTCGTTAGTACGCTGTTTTTCTTTGCTGCCGTCGTCGTTTTCTACTTCATCTTCTTTGTAGATGCCGTCTAACTTATACTCGTTATTCCAGTTTTCTAAGTTATGCAATACTTTAATACCGCCTTTTAACGTGGTTGTTTCGGTATTACCGCTGGTAATAATAGCGCCTACTTCGCTGGTAACTTCCCAGGTTTTTTGCTCATCTTCTGATGCAAATGCATTGGTTGTAGCTGAGGCTGCTACTAAAATTGATAAAAGCTTAAGTTTCATTAAAAAAATAACCCTATAAAAATGTATTAATACCTATTAAAAAGGCAACGCGTATATTAATAAATCGAATTTGAGCGCTGCCTTAATAAATAAGTATTTTAAAAAATTAGTCTTGCTTGTGTAAATGTACATCCATTTGCGGGAATGGAATGGTAATGTCTGCGTCGTCTAACGCTATTTTAATGTTTTCCATTAACGACCAGTATGTTGGCCAGTAATCTTCTGAGTTAACCCAAGGGCGTACGATAAAGTTAACGCTTGAATCGGCAAGTTCAGAAACTGATACATTGTATGCAGGATCTTTTAAAATACGCGATTCGTTATCTAGTACTGATTTAAGTACTTCTTTTGCTTTTCGTAAGTCGGCGTCGTAGCCAACACCAATCACAAGGTCAACGCGGCGTGTTGATTCGCGCGAGTAGTTAATAATTGCATCTGACATGATTTTTGAATTAGGCATTACAATAACTTTGTTATCGGGTGTGCGCATTTCTGTTGAAAATATTTCGATTTTTTTAATCGTACCGGCTTTACCGCCAGCTTCAACGTAGTCACCTGATTTAAATGGGCGAAGTAGAATAATTAATACGCCTGACGCAAAGTTAGATAACGACCCTTGCAGTGCTAAGCCAACGGCTAAACCTGCCGCACCTAAAATAGCAATGAATGATGTGGTTTCGATGCCAATTTGTGACAGCGCCATTAAAATAGTGGCTGCAAATACAATGGCATATACAATACTAGAGACAAACGATGAAACCGCTTTATCTACTTTTTTCTTGTCGAATGCTTTTTCGGTTAACTTTGCACAAAATTTGGCAATTCGTCCACCCAGTAAAAATATAACAAGCGCTATGACTGCTTGAATACCGTAGTGTAAGATTAAGCCTGAATTTTCATTCAGCCAATTGAGTATTGAATCCATATTAACTCCTGATAGTGTTATTAAACAGTTTAGCGGTGTTGTTTATTGTATTGTAAATCTTTAATACATGTTTGCAACAGCGTTTTACGAGGTTCTAGGTTCTAGGTTCTAGGTTCGAGGTTCGAGGTTCGAGGAATTTAAAAACTTTACGATTAATATCGCAAGGTTTTTATATCCGTAGCAGATGTATGGACTCCTCCCCATTAACGGGAGAGTACGGTATAAAGAAATTGCAAAACAACTTTTACCAATTAAGGAGTCCATACATGGCACAGTCTAATTTAATTGCTATTGATTTAGCAAAAAATATTTTCCAAGTTGCGCAGTTTCAAGGCAGTAAACTTAAATCTATTAC
>NZ_PNCN01000122.1:0-8082 GCF_005886135.1 Pseudoalteromonas sp. S4741
GAACGGTTCTGGCAGCACAGTTCTGGCATTGATGCTGCGTTATCGCCTATTTATGGGGAATAACCACACCACATAGGCTCTGCTTTACCTAAATACCAAACAGACTGCTGCAAATTTAACCTTGAAAGATCAACAGACCCTAGCGTTGCTAAAATACACGCTAACATTAATGCCAACATGCCAAGTCTTAGCATACCGCGTTTTATAGCTAGGATCAGCAATGAAAAGAAGATATTAAAAATTTTCAATTAGGATTGGCTAAATTAAAAACTTTAAAGGGCTAGGTTATTTTTCAGTTAAAAAGAGCTGGGCATTGTGGCTTTCAAGCGTGCTTAAACTCGCATTTTTAGCTGATTTGGGTATACTTGCGCGGCTAATCTCTATTTTATTCAAGTATTGAATAGGGTTGTGGGGTAAGTTAAGCCTATATTGTAGGTTAAAATTCAGAGTAGCCTAACAGCGCTCTATTGATTTGCTGATGAGTGACTGCTCATTGTGCAAGTGCAATTGGTAAGAATTTAAAATATCTAAAACATCCGTTTTAGTATGTAACTTTATAGTGGAAGTCGAATGGATCAATATATTGAATTTGTCTCAAACCATCCAATTTTAAGCCTAGCTTGGGTTGCGATTGCGTTTCTTATTATTAGTGGCGCAATAAAAAGTAAATTTTCAGCAATTCGTCAAATCAATCCTCAGCAGTTAACGTTACTTATTAACCGCGAAGACGGCCAGGTTGTTGATATGCGTGGGCAAAAAGAGTTTAAAACCGGCCATATTGCCGGTGCTGTGCACTTAAACCCAGAAAAAGCTAAAGAATCTGATTTCTCAACCCTTGAAAAGTATAAGAGCAAACCCATTATAGTGGTATGTGCTGCAGGCATGACTGCTTCAGGTGTTGCAACCGCAATGCATAAAGCAGGCTATGAACAGGTTTATGTTTTATCTGGCGGTATGGGTGCGTGGCAATCAGCAAGTCTGCCAACAACAAGCGGTCGCTAATATCTCTTAGCTAAACCGATTAAGGATTAATTATGAGTAACGTTGTTTTATACACCAAAGGATATTGTCCTTTTTGCCATCGCGCATTAGCGCTGTTAAACAGCAAAGGTGTAAAATACACAAATATTGATATTGGCGTTCAGCCAGAGCTTCGCGATGAAATGATCGCCAAAGCCGGTGGCGCAAGCACGGTTCCACAAATTTTTATCAACGATGAACACATCGGTGGCTGTGACGACATGATGGCACTAGAAGCGCAAGGTCACCTTGATGCTAAGCTCAGTGCTTAATTTAATTAATTATAATAAATAACAGGTTAGGAATAACAATGAACGAACAAAATCAAAACGCAGCAGCAGAAGCTGATGCAGGTGCACAGTTTACTATTCAACGTATTTACACTAAAGATGTGTCGTTTGAAACGCCAAATTCGCCAGCTATTTTTCAAAAAGAGTGGGCTCCAGAAGTAAAATTAGATTTAGATACGCGCTCTAACAAGCTTGATGAAGGTGTTTACGAAGTAGTGCTTGCGCTAACTGTAACGGCATCTATCGGTGAAGAAACTGCGTTTTTATGTGAAATTCAACAAGCAGGTATCTTTACGATTGCTGACGTTGAAGAAATGCAATTAGCGCACATGCTAGGTGCATTTTGCCCTAACGTGTTATTCCCGTATGCACGTGAAGCGGTATCTAACTTAGTAAATCGTGGTACGTTCCCACAACTTAATCTTGCGCCAGTTAACTTTGACGCATTATTTGCACAGTACATGCAGCAACGCACAGCGCAAGCTGAGCAGGCTACAGCAGACGCTTAATTTATGAATACAGCCACATCAGCTGTTACTGTTTTAGGGGCGGGGTCGTATGGCACCGCCCTTGCTATTTGTTTAGCCCGAAATGGCCACAAAGTGACTTTATGGGGACGCAATAGCCAAGACGTTGCGACGCTTGCAGCTGAGCGAAAAAATCAACGTTACTTACCTAATATTCCTTTTCCTGACACCTTAATCCTTGAAGCAGATTTACAGCGTGCAACGCAAAGTAGCGATATTGTTTTGGTTGTTGTGCCAAGCCACGCATTTGCTGACACATTAAAGCAAATTAAACCGGCTTTGCGCCCAAATGCAAAAATAGCATGGGCCACCAAAGGGCTAGAGCCAAATACTGGGCGTTTGTTACAAGAAGTGGCAGTGCAAGAGCTAGGTGAAGAGGTGCCATTAGCGGTGCTTTCAGGGCCAACCTTTGCCAAAGAAATGGCGATGGGCTCACCAACCGCTATTTCGGTGTCATCAACATCATCGGCATTTGCTAAACAAATAGCCGATTTATTGCATTGCGGGCGCTCGTTTAGGGTGTATAACAATGATGATTTTATTGGTATACAGCTCGGTGGTGCGGTTAAAAATGTAATTGCTATTGGTGCGGGAATTTCTGATGGAGTGGGGTTTGGTGCAAATGCTCGTACAGCGCTTATCACTCGTGGTTTAGCAGAGTTGTCGCGTTTAGGGTGTGCACTGGGTGCAAAACCTGAAACCTTTATGGGCATGGCTGGGTTAGGTGATTTAATTCTGACCTGTACCGATAACCAATCGCGCAACCGCCGTTTTGGTTTAGCCTTAGGTAAAGGTGAAAGTGTTGATGATGCCATTGCATCAATTGGCCAAGTGGTTGAAGGCTTTAGAAATACCAAAGAAGTGTACTTACTAGCTCAACGCGCTGGTGTGGAAATGCCAATTACCGAGCAAATATACAAAGTACTCTATGAAAATAAAGACATGAAAGCAGCTGCTATGGCGTTATTAGGTCGTGAACAAAAGTCAGAATAAATGCTTCACTATTCTTTAAAAATTAAAAAACCGACATAATGTCGGTTTTTTATTATTGGTAAATAATTACTGCGCGTTTACAAAGCCAAGCTGGCGCCAAGATTCATACACAAACACAGCTACTGCATTAGACAGATTCATACTGCGACTATCGGCTTGCATAGGTATACGCACGCGTTGCTCGTTTGGCAGTGCTTGAATCATGTCATCAGGTAAGCCTCGGGTTTCTGGGCCGAATACTAAGCAATCACCCGCTTCATACTGTGCTTGGTGATGAAATTGGCTACCTTTAGTGGTGCAAGCATACACCTTTTTAGGTTGGCACTTTTCTAAGTAAGCATCAAATGAGGCATGGCGTTGTACATGGCTAAATTCGTGATAGTCAAGTCCAGCGCGTTTTACACGTTTGTCATCCCACTCAAACCCTAACGGTTCAATTAAATGCAATGAATAGCCAGTATTGGCACATAAACGAATGATATTCCCGGTGTTAGGCGGAATTTCAGGTTGGTATAAAACAATATCCAGCACAATAAGCCCTATAAAATCTTTAATTTGACTGGCTCAGTATACACGAACAATGAATAAAAAATGATATACTACAAACATTAAATACATCTTACACTTGGACAGATACGTGCATAATCGCAGTTATGAATTTTGGGTCAAAGCTTCAAGCATAGTGACCATGGTCATGGTGAGCCTAATGATTGCGACCAAAGCATGGGCTTGGCTGGCGTCGGGTTCGGCGTCGATGCTTGGCTCACTCACTGATTCATTAATGGATATTACCGCGACGCTAATGAGCTTTTTAGTTTTATCGTATGCACTGCGTCCTGCGGATGATGACCACCGGTTTGGTCACGGTAAAGCGGAGGCGCTTGCAGGGTTAGGCCAAGCTGCATTTATTGCGGGCTCGGGCTGTTTATTAATGTTTCACGGTATCGAGCGATTAATAAACCCAGTAGAGCTTTCGCACTCATTATTAGGTGTATGGGTGAGTATTTTTGCCATTGCTTGTACCTTAGTAATTGTATATGTGCAAAATAAAGTCGTGAAGCACACAGAATCAATCGCTATAAAAGCCGACTCCGTTCACTACAAGGGCGATTTAATTTTAAATGCGGCGGTATTGCTTGCTATTTTACTCGCCTATTATGGCGTACTGTATGCCGACCCATTGTTTGCTATCGGTGTGGCAGGTTATTTATTGTATAACAGTTGGGATATAGCAACCGAAAGTGCCTCGCATTTAATGGACAAAGAGCTACCCGATGAAGAAAAGCAAAGTATTTTTGAAATAGCGCGTAACCATAATGATGTTTATGGCGTTCACGGTATTCGCACTCGACAGGGCGGTAAAGTTAAGTTTATTCAACTGCATTTAGAGCTTGATGACAATTTACCGCTTATTCGTGCCCATAAAGTGGCAGATGAAGTGGAGCTGATGATCACTCAGCAATTTGAATCTGAAGTTGATATTTTGATTCACCTAGATCCGCTGTCGCTTAGTAGTTAACCTATTGAATCACAAAATTTATAAAGGCTTGTTAGCAATGGTTGGCGAATTTCGTCCCGCTCAAAAAACAGCTCGTGCTTAGCCCCTTTAAACTGCTTTATTAGGGTGTTTTTATGTCGGCTTGCAAGCTTATGCTGGGCTTGGTTATCAACCACTTCGTCATTTTCTGCGCTGGCTATAAATAACGGGGTTGTTATGGATAGTTTATCGAGCGCTTTAATAAATGAAAAAACAGTATGCAGCCAGCCATAGGTAACACCGCCTAATTGTAATAGTGGCGTTTGCTGATAAGTTGCCCTAAATTGATCATAGCGTATTTGGCTACTGGTTAAAGTGTTAAGCGCAAACTCTTCAGGTGTATAATCGCTTTGTCCTAACGCATAACACCCTGAGAACCCAAATAATGACGCACTGGCGGCGATAAACTGTGCTACGGGTTTTGGTATTCCTTTAGTATGAATATCAAACATGGGCGCAGATAAAAACGCCCCACTAAAGTCATGTGAGTAACGTGCTAAGTAATCAAACGCAATAGCGCCGCCCATTGAATGGCTAAGCAGTAGTTTTTTACCTTGCCAATGCTGCTTTACCACCTCAAGATTGAATTGATTGAGATCGTGACTGTAATCTTCAAATTGTTTGACATAGCCTTTATGGGGGTTTTTTAATAACCGATAAGAGCGCCCTTGGCCTTGGTGATCAACAATAAAAACAGCAAAATTATTACAATAAAGCTCCCAAAGCAGCTCTTTGTATTTATCGAGTCCTTCAATGCGCCCAGAACTAATAACAATGGCAGTGTGAGCCTGTTTAGGCTTAGCATAAGCATAAAATAATTTACCGGCAGCCGTGCTTAAATAGGCTTTTTTGAGTGTATTAGTATAAAACTCATTAATGGCAGGCAGGTTACTTTTAAGCTCGCTTTCATTGCTATAGAACATGATCTCTCTTTTGTATTGGTAAGCTTATCTCAACGCATAACCCGCCAGCGTCCTTATTTGATAAAGCTAAATTTCCGCCGTGGGCAATCACCGCATTTTTTGCAATGGCTAAACCCAGCCCAGTGCCGCCGCTGACTCGGTCGCGGGCGTCTGATTGCCTAAAAAATGGCTCACATAGTTTATCAAGTTGCGCTGCGGGAACGCCAGGGCCGTCATCACATATTTGTATAGTGATGATATCACTGTGTTTTAAGGTGATGCTAATAGTATGTTGTGCGTATTTAATTGCATTACGTAAAATATTTTCTAGAGCACTGGCAATCAGCATTTCGTCGCACTCTATATTTACCTCAGCATCACCTTGAATATGCAGCGTTTTATTGTGCTGTTTTGCTTCAAACTGAGCATCGTTAATCACATGGTCAACAATCACTTGCAGCGACTGTGTTTGCAGTGATAAAGGTTGGCTATTGGCTTCTAAGCGCGATACCTGCAATACATCGGCTATCATTTTATCAAGTTGATTTGCTTCTTTTTCAATACGCAATAAATACGATTGGCTGGCCTCACTCGCTTGCATTTGCGCCAGCCCTGTGGCCATTTTTAAGCGTGTTAGTGGGGAGCGCAATTCATGGGATATATCGGCAAGTAAACGCTTTTGAGCGCTAAGTAGTTGCTCTAATTGATCAGCCATACGGTTAAAATCGCGTCCTAAAACTCCAAGCTCATCTTTTCGTTGACTATTTATTGTCGCGCGCGCACTTAAATCGCCATTTGAGAGCCTAATTGCAGCTTGTTTTAAACTATTTATAGGGGCAATTAAGTTACGACTAAATAAAAAGCTTAATGTAAGTGAGGCGATAATGGCGATAGAAATTTTTAACCAAACCGGCAACAATCTTAAGCGAATAAAGAGCGGTCGCTGTTGATTTATATCGATTTCATATAACTCAAATTCGCCTTCAGGTACTCGAATGCGCACAGGGCCAAAAGCTTGGTAATATTCAGTAAAAATAATTTGAGGTGGCATGCCTTCACTAAAGTTCAGTAAGCTAAAATCAATATTATTCTCAACTTTTTTACTGATCAAAAACTCATCGCTACTTAGTGAATTTAAATAAAGTAACTTGCGCTTACTTAAACGCGGGTGAGTAATAATGTCATGAATAGATCGCTTGTGTTTATGTGCACTACGTTCGATACCTCGAGCCAAGTGTTCTAGATTTTTTTGCATGGGCCCTTTTAGGGGGTCATGGCTAATAGCATTGATCAGCGAAATATTACTTAAGAAAAATAGCGCAGTAAAAGTGCCAATGATCGTTAGCCAAAACCAAGCAAAGACTTTAAAAAACAAATAATGTCGAGGGTGTCTTAACCAGCTAAAACGCGTTAATTTACTCTCCTTGGATAAAGACATAACCCGTCCCTCGAATAGTTTTAATTTTTTCACCCGCGATATGCTCGGCTATTTTTTTTCGAATATTACTCACATGCATATCAATAGAGCGATCAAATGACGCTAAACGCCGTCCTAGTACTTCTTCGCTTATTTGCTCTTTGCTTATAACATCAGGGGCGTGTTTTACTAATAAAGCCAATATTTCGTATTCGGTACCCGTAAGCGTGAGTGTGGTGTTATTTACACTGGCTTCACGCGCGGCAAAGTTAATAGTAATACCGTTTAAAGAGAGCTTTTTATTATTGTTATTGCTTACACTATTAATGTGTTCAATACGGCGAGTAATAGCTTTAACGCGGGCAAGGAGTTCGCGGTGGTTAAACGGTTTTGGAATATAGTCATCAGCGCCGAGCTCTAAACCAAAAATACGGTCAAAGTCTTCACCTTTAGCGGTCAACATAATTACCGGCGTTAATTTACTTTGTCTGAGTTGTTTGAGTACTTCAAAGCCATCTATAGAGGGCAGCATAACATCAAGTAATATAAGCGCGTAATCGTTTTGTAAAGCAAGCTCTAAGCCTTGTTGGCCATCATGTGCGGTTTGTATGCTAAAGCCTTGTGCGCTCAAATACTCGCTTAATAGCTCACATAAACCGGTGTCATCATCAATCATTAATAGTTTCATACATTAAGCCCTACGCGCTGTTTTATGGTTTTATTTTACGCGTTTAATGTACTAAAAGTTAGTCTTTACATAACCTTTACACTGCTTTGCGTTACTTTGCATTGAGCCGGTTATAGTGAACTTACTGGCTAGCAGCCAACAACCAACCCAATATTAAGGTGATGATTATGACTAAGATAAACACGCTATCAAAATTAGTACTTATTTGTGGCTTAACAGCAGCAACGCTCAGTGCGGGCAGCGCACTTGCAAAAGGTGATGGCCATAAACAAGGCCACTCTCAAGCACGCTTTTTACTCTCTGAGCGAGCAGCAGATAAACTGGCGCTTACTGAAGATCAACAAACACAACTAAAAGCGATTTTTACAGCGCAAAAAACGCAAATTAAAGCACTAAGAAGCCAAAATAAAGACGCGGCGCGTAAGGCACAGCGCCAAGCTTATAAAGCGCAGATGGATGCGTTATTGTCAGCGCCAAACTTTGACGAAAATGCAGCGAAAGAGTTATTAACCGCACGCCAAGATAAGAAGCAGCAATTGGGATTAATTAAATTGAAAACCCAGCATCAAGTAATGCAACTGCTTAACGCTGAGCAAAAAGAAAAGTTAGCTAAAATACAGCAGCGCCGCAGGTAATAGGGCGAGGTTTTAACCCCATGGCCAGTAACTCGTTGTCTGAAATATAAAATGCGCGGCATAAAGCCCCGCC
>NZ_PNCN01000123.1:0-15264 GCF_005886135.1 Pseudoalteromonas sp. S4741
GAGAGCGGTGCTGGCAAAGACACAAAAATATCCGGTTAGATATAAACGAAAAAACACCACTCGTTCTTAAACGAGTGGTGTTAGAGCAGTGCTCGGGTTTTTTATAATAATGTAAATATTAACTACAGTGGGCGTAATAACAACCAAATGGTTCAACTGTCAGTGTTTCATTATCAAGTTTTGCGTTGTGATGAGAAAGGTCGTTATGTTCATTTTCAACACTTGCATTAATAGTAAGTTTTGCTTGTGAAGCACTCAAATTGAATACACACAACATTTTTTCATCGTTTAGAGTACGGTAAAACGCTAAAATAGGTTCTTCGGTTTGTAAAAACTCAATATCACCTTCAAGTAATACCGGCTGGTTTTTACGCCATGCCATAAATTCACGATACGCATTTAATATTGAGTTTGAATCATTCTCTTGCTCAGTAACTGCTTGCAGCCTATGTTGTTGATCAACAGGTAACCACGGTTTTACCTCACTAAATCCTGCGTTGTGGGCATTTGGTTGTGAGTTATCAAGGTTTTCCCAAGGCATTGGGGTACGACAGCCATCACGACCTTTAAAGTTTGGCCAAAATGTAATGCCGTATGGGTCTTGTAAATCTTCAAACGCAACGCTTGCTTCACCGAGTCCGAGCTCTTCACCTTGATACATACATACGCTGCCGCGTAACGAGGCCAATAGGGCTGTTAACATCTTACATTGCGCAGGGTTTACTTCACCCGTTTCGCTCCAACGGCTTGCAACGCGCTCTACGTCATGGTTACTAAATGCCCAGCAAGGCCAGCCTTCAGTCATACGATGTTCAAGTGTAGTAACGGTATTTCTTATATACTCGCTCGAGTAATCATCCGTTAATAGCTCAAAGCTATAGCCCATGTGCAGTTTATCGCCACCTTGGGTGTATTCTGCCATGGTGGCTAGTGAATCTTCAGATGAAATTTCACCCAGTGACACGGTTCCTGGGTATTTATTGAGTAAGGTGCGAATATCACGCATAAACTCAATGTTTTCTGGCTGTGTGTTGTTGTAGTAGTGATACTGAAAAGCATACGGATTGTCTTCACTAAAACCACGGCCCTGACGCTTTTCTTTTGGTTTTGCAGGATTATCACGAAGCTGTGCGTCATGGTAACAAAAGTTAATTGCATCTAACCTAAAACCATCAACGCCTTTTTTAAGCCAAAACTCAACATTGTCTAGTACAGCTTGGCGAACATCAGGGTTATGAAAGTTAAGATCAGGCTGTTCCGTGAAAAAGTTATGTAAGTAGTATTGTCCACGACGCGGCTCCCATTGCCATGCACCGCCACCAAAAATAGACAACCAGTTGTTTGGTGCTGTTCCGTCTTCTTTAGCGTCGGCCCATACATACCAATCAGCTTTATCGTTGGTTAAATCTTCACGGCTATCAATAAACCATTGGTGTTGATCTGAGGTGTGGCTAAGTACTTGGTCTATAATAATTTTAATATCGCGTTGATGTGCTTGCGCAATGAGTTCATCAAAATCATTTAAGTTACCAAAAAGCGGGTCGATATCGCGATAATCGCTAATATCATAACCAAAATCTTTCATAGGTGATTTAAAGAAAGGTGAGATCCAGATAGCATCCACCCCTAAGCTTTTAATGTAATCAATGCGACTAATTATCCCTTTTAAGTCACCAATGCCATCGTTGTTGCTATCTTGAAAGCTACGCGGATAAACCTGATAAATAACCGCACCTTTATACCATTGCTTTTGGGTCATGCCTTTCTCCGTTTTCACACTGTCTTTGTGTTGTTCTTTTTTAGAGGTGTTAATCCTCGTTTATTTAAAAAAGCATACTTGAAGCCGGTCATACTGTAAAAAGTCTGCATACGTATGCACCGTTTTAAGGCCATTAAAAGAGGTTAAATTAATCACTTATTTCATCGATTTTAACGTCGGTTTATTGAATATCTCTTTACCAATTTGGTTTGTTAATTTATTGTTTGCGTTATTTAGGTGCTTAAAAATAAGGGGATGCACTAAATTGGTGATTATTAAAATTGGTCTTACCAATTGTGCTTAAATAAATGTCCTCGATAATAATAAATTAGAAAATAAAATAGCCTAGTGTCATTTTATTTATGTTTAATGACGCACTTATTTTATCAAAAAATAAGTAATGACTATCATTAAAGCTACAAATGCTAATTGCACTAAAATAAATCACAATAAAACAGTAACTTATAAACTGGTGTGTAAACTTAATGTTAATTTAATGTGTGTAATGCAACTTTGAATACGTATGCATAAAGTTGTTAATAAAATAATACGAGCGTTAGAATTCATCCTGACAACAAAATAAGCTCGCAAACTTAATAGCAGGTAAGCGGGTATCACATTATGGGTAACGGGAAAACATTATGGCTATGTTCAAACCAAGTATATTAACGCTAGCATTAACTGCTGCCGGACTATCAAGCTTTGCCACCACTGCGGCACAAGAAGAAACAATAAAAAATGATGATGTAGAAATTATTGAAGTAAAAGGTTTTCGCGGTAGTGTTGTTGAATCAATTAATACTAAGCGTTTTTCAACACAGGTTGTTGAGTCAATTTCTGCAGAAGACATTGGTAAACTTCCAGATACATCTATTGCTGAATCAATCGCGCGTTTACCAGGTTTAACAGCACAACGTCTTGATGGTCGTGCTAGTCGTGTAAGTGTTCGTGGTTTTAGTGAAAACGAAAGTGCAACCACCTTCAATGGCCGTGAGCAAGTATCTATTGGTGACAACCGTGGTGTTGAGTTTGACCTTTACCCGTCAGAAATTATGAGTGGTGTTACTGTATATAAAACGCCAAGTGCTAGCATTGAAGCAGAAGGTATTGCCGGTGTAATTGATATGCAAACGGTAAAACCTTTAAGTAAAGGCGAGCGCGTGATCATGTTTAATGGTCAGTTAGAGCAGTCAGGTTTTGATAAGCTAAACCCAGATGGTGATGACAAAGGCTTTCGTGGCACGGTTTCATACATTGATCAGTTTGCAGATGACACTGTAGGTGTTGCATTTGCTTACAATACTATGAGCTCACCAAACCAAGAAAAACGCTGGAATTCTTGGGGTTATCCTGAATTTATCGCTGATGATGGTAATACGTACTCAATTTTAGGTGGCGCTAAACCATTTGTACGTTCGTCAACACTTGAACGTGATTCAGCGATGCTAGTAGTTGAAGCTGCCCCAAATGACCGTCTAAACATGACGTTTGATGCGTTATATGTAGATTTTAACGATGAAAAAATCTTACGTGGTATTGAAGTACCTTTCGCCTGGGGTCAAGGTAGTATCGACCCGAACAGTGTTACTGTAGATGAACAGTCTGGCTTTATCACCAGTGCAACAACGCAAGGTCAACGCGTTGTAGTTCGTAATGATGTTGAAGAACGTGATGCTGAATTAACGCAATTTGGTTTTAATACTAAATATGACATTGACGATTCGTGGTCGGTAGAGTTTGATGCGAGCTTATCTGAAGTTGAGCGTAAGGACTGGAGCTTACAAAGTTATTCTGGCACAGGCCGCGGTGAAGCGAATGGTGTTGCTGACAACATTGGCTATTCACTTAATGGCGGCAATACCGGCGCCAAATTTAGCCACGAGTTAGATTATAGTGATTATGCTTTAATTCAGTTAGGTAGCCCTTTGTCATGGGGGGAGAGTAAAGCACTGAACGATAAATATGGTTTAACAGGCACACCTTATCAAGATACAGCCCAAGATGGCTTTATTAATGCCCCTGAGGTTAATGATGAACTGCATACTTTAAAACTTGCAGCAAGCAAGCTATTAGAAAACGATTACTTAAGCAAAGTAAGTCTTGGTATGTCATACCGCGACCGCGAGAAGAGTAAAAAGTCTGAAGGGTATTACTTAACATTAAGCGATTTCTCATTAGATAATCCTGGTACGCTTGTCGTTCCAGAGCAATATCGCCTTGGAACAGCTAGCTTAGACTTTATCGGTATGGGGGATATGATTGCCTATGATACCCGTGCACTAGTTGACGATGGATATTATAACTCAATTCAAGAAAGCTTAACGGATATAAAACACACTACGCAATCGTACACAGTTCAAGAAAAAGTTACGGCGTTTTTTGTACAAGCAGATATTAATGCAGAAGTAGGTAATTTGCCGCTTTCTGGTAACGTTGGTGTTCGCTATGTTAGAACTGAGCAATCTTCGCAAGGTTTTGCGGCTGTGCCGAATGACGTGACTGGTCTAGTTGAAGCTGTTCCTAACAATGTGTCACACGATTATAGCCATGTTTTACCTAGTCTTAATTTATCTTTGGCGCTAGATGAAGATCAAACCGTGCGTTTTGGTGCCGCTAAAACTATCTCACGAGCCCGCCTAGATGAAATGAATGCTTCTGTTAATGCGAGCTATAATTCAGAGCGTCCTGATGAAAATGGCAACTATTGGTCAGTATCTGGTGGTAACCCTACACTTGAACCAAAAGAAGCAACGGGTTTTGATTTGACTTATGAAAACTACTTTAGTGCAGAAGGCTACTTCTCAGCGGCTGTATTTTATAAAGACTTGAGTCAATGGATATTTGATGGCGTATACGAAGTTGATATGTCAGGGGTTGCTGATCCTTCAACGGGAGAAATACCAGAGAATAGTACCGGTACTGCGTCAGGTAAAGTGAATGGCGGTGGTGGAGACCTTTGGGGTTATGAATTGTCTCTTGCTCTACCGTTTAACGTCTTTAGTGATTCACTTGAAGGTTTTGGTTTAATTGCCAGCCATACAGGAATTGAACAAGATATTGAAGATCAAAACGGTAATGAATACGAACTACCTGGTTTGTCGGATAAAATTCAAAGCTTAACGTTTTATTATGAAAACTATGGCTTCCAAGCGCGTACTAGTATGCGTAAACGTAGCGACTTTAAAGGTGATATTTACAACGCAGGTTATGAAACACAGCAAGTGAATATCTTAGGTGAAACAATTTGGGACGTACAAGTTGGTTACGATTTTGGCGAAGCAGGTGTTGAGAGCTTAGATGGCTTAAATGTGACATTCCAAGTACAAAATATCACTGAAGAACCATTTACAACACTAAGTGGTGATAATGCCTTACAAGTGCGTGATTACCAAGATTATGGGCGTAACTTTATTCTTGGATTTAGCTACAAGCTTTAACTGAAATTTAGTTAAGATATTAGCCCTTGTAATTAGTTTTACAAGGGCTTTTTTATAGCTACTTTACCTAAGTTTTATCAACCTTTATGAACGTGAGCAATAATATGAAACCAATACAGCATGTCGTCATTGCAGGCGGTGGAACAGCCGGTTGGATAACCGCAGCACTACTTAATAAAGTATTAGGTAAAGTAATTAATATTACCCTTATTGAATCAAGTAGCATTGGTACTATAGGCGTTGGTGAAGCAACAATTCCGCCTATTATTCAACTTAATAACGCACTGGGTATAAACGAGCAAGATTTTATCAATGCCACTAATGCGTCTATCAAACTGGGTATAGAGTTCGAAAATTGGAAAACACCTGGGCATAGCTACATGCATGCATTTGGCTCGTTTGGTAAAGATTTTCCTTTATGTGACTTTTACAATTTTTGGGTGAAAGGGCACATTAATGGCAGCGAGGACTCTTTATGGGATTTTTCTCTTAACTATCAAGCCGCTAAAAAAAACAAATTTACGCCACTAAATGCTATTCCTAATACTCAATTACCTGGGCTTAGTTATGCGTTTCACTTTGACGCCACTTTGTATGCTGAATATTTAAAAAATCTTGCATTATCACGCGGCGTTAAACACATTGATGCAAAAATAGAACACGTTGAGCAATGCCCAGATACAGGTAATATCACTAACTTAATGCTTGACGATAATAGCCAAATCCAAGGGGATTTATTTATAGATTGTACTGGTCAGCGCGCACTTTTAATTGAGCAAACTCTCAATACGGGGTTTGTTGATTGGTCGCATTATTTACCTTGCGATAGTGCCGTTGCAGTGCAATCAACAGGCAGCAACGAATTAAAGCCCTATACGCGCTCCATAGCCCATAACGCAGGTTGGCAGTGGCAAATTCCGCTACAAAACCGAACAGGTAATGGCTTAGTGTATTGCAGCCGTTATTTATCGGATGAGTCAGCAACCGCGCTTTTATTAAATAACTTACCGGGTGAGCCAACAACAAGCCCGCGCTTAATTAAATTTAAAACAGGTCGACGTTTAAAGCAGTGGCATAAAAATGTAGTCGCAGTAGGGCTCTCTAGTGGATTTTTAGAACCCTTAGAGTCTACTAGTATTCACTTAATACAAAGTGCGGTCACACGTTTAATTAAGTTGTTTCCTCATAATGGCGTTAGTGATGCGTTAGTAACTGAATTTAATAAGCAAAGCATCAGTGAAATCGAGCATATTCGTGACTTCATTATTTTGCACTATAAGTTAACTGAGCGAGAAGACACCCCATTTTGGCGTCAATGTAAGCAAATGGAAATTCCGCAATCGTTAGTGCATAAAATGGATTTATTTAAACAAACAGGCAAAGTTGTGCGCGAAAACGATGAGTTATTTGCAGAAGTAGCTTGGCAACAAGTCATGATAGGTCAAGGCCTAATACCTGATGACTATAACAGTATTGTTGACTCATTAAGCAGTAAACAGCTAACAGATTTATTCGCAACGTTAAAAACCCTAATAAATTCAACGGTAGATAAGCTGCCCACTCATAGAGAGTTTTTAGCTAAGTTAAAAGTAAACTAAGTGGCGTAACGTGGTGCTTTAGTTGCGGGTTAATTGTCACTGAATATGGCTGTGAATACGTATGCAGCAACTGTAACCAAGCCTTATTTAGCTTTAGTATGAACCTATAACAACACTGAAATAAAAATGACACACACAATGAAAAAAAGATTTTATACGCCATTGCTTATATGCAGCGCATTGCTGGTGCACGGTTGCAGTGATGACAAACAAACAAAAACAGACTTGTTAGTTAAGCAAACAGACCCAGTTAAGCCAGTGGTATATCAAGTGTTTACCCGTTTATTTGGTAATACTCAAACCGCAAACATTCCATGGGGTACTAAAGAACAAAATGGAATTGGTAAGTTTGCTGATTTTAACGACGCGGCTTTAAAAGGCATTAAAGAGCTAGGTACCACGCATGTTTGGTATACCGGCGTTTTGCATCATGCCTTGGTGGGTGATTACACTGCATATGGTATAAAACAAGACGATCCTGATGTGGTAAAAGGGCGTGCAGGCTCGCCTTACGCAATAAAAGATTATTACGATGTAAATCCAGATTTAGCTATTAATGTTACCAATAGACTTGAAGAGTTCAGCGCGCTAATTGAGCGTACTCATGAGCATGACATGAAAGTAATTATAGATATTGTTCCTAATCATGTAGCTCGAGATTATCACTCAATCGCAAAGCCTAACGGCGTGAAAGACTTTGGTGAAGACGATGATACCAGCAAGGCATATGCTAAAAATAATAATTTTTACTATGTACCGGGTGAATCATTTAAAGTACCAACAAACGACAGTTACCAAGTGTTAGGTGGCAACAAACACCCTTTAGCCGATGGCCAATTTAGTGAAACGCCAGCAAAATGGACTGGCAATGGAGCGCGCTCACCACATCCAGATATAAACGACTGGTACGAAACGGTAAAAGTTAACTACGGTGTTAAACCCGATGGCAGTTTAGAGTTTCCAACTTTACCTAAGTCGCTTGAAAACCAAGATTACCGTGCACATTATGCCTTTTGGCAAGATAAAGAACTGCCAAATAGTTGGTATAAATTTAGAAATATTGCCCTTTATTGGTTAGATAAAGGGGTTGATGGCTTTCGCTATGATATGGCTGAAATGGTACCCGTTGAATTTTGGAGCTTTTTAAATTCATCAATAAAAATACATAAACCCGATGCGTTTTTACTCGCCGAAGTATATAACCCGTTGATGTACCGCACCTATATTCACCAAGGTAAAATGGACTATTTGTATGATAAGGTCGGCTTTTACGACACCCTAAAAGGGGTTATACAAGGTAAACAACCCGCTAACACGCTATTTAAAGCGCAAGCTGAAGTGGCAGACATTGAGCAGCACATGCTGCACTTTTTAGAAAACCATGACGAACAACGTATCGCAAGTCCTGACTTTGCCGGCGACGCTGCATGGGGTAAACCGGCTATGGTGGTTTCTAACTTAATTAGTCGCTCGCCAACCTTGCTTTATTTTGGTCAAGATGTCGGTGAAGATGGGTCAGAAAACGCAGGCTTTGGTTCGCCTACACGCACCAGTATTTTTGATTATATTGGCGTACCAGCGCACCAAGCATGGATGAATAATGGCAAGTTTGATGGCGCTAATTTAACCCCTGAGCAAGCACAGTTACGTCAATATTACATTTCAATTATGGCACTTAATGGTTTACCTGCTGTTGTTGCCGGTGATATGGCACCCTTGTTGGTAAAAGACAGTGATAGAGTGGTAGGTTTTGTCCGCTCTTTAGGCCAGCAATCATTATGGGTGCTAAGTAACTTTAGCCAGCAAGCGCAAACAGTCACTGTTACGCTCACGCCAAATCAAGCAACCATGCTCAAACCAAACTCCACGCTATACGACCTGTTAGAGTCGCATAACGGTATTTTGGTAAGCGATGAGAAACAAAGTACAACCTTTACGCTTACCCTTGATGCACTCAGTAGTGCCGTTTTAACAAATAAGGCTGATCATGAATTATAACAACAAACCAACCTTAAGCTTTTGGCAAATATGGAACATGTGCTTTGGCTTTTTAGGCATTCAATTTGGCTTTGCACTGCAAAACGGTAACGTAAGCCGTATATTTCAAACACTTGGCGCTAATGTCGACGATATTCCGATTTTATGGGTTGCAGCGCCGCTCACAGGCTTAATTGTGCAACCAATTATTGGTTATTGGAGTGATAAAACTTGGGGCAAATTAGGCCGCCGTCGTCCTTTCTTTTTATACGGCGCTATATTAACCACGTTATCGCTTTTTATTATGCCAAATTCCCCCACGCTTTGGATTGCTGCGGGTATGCTGTGGATTATGGATGCCTCAATTAACGTTACCATGGAACCGTTTCGTGCTTTAGTAGGTGACAATTTGCCAAACAAGCAGCGCGCCACAGGCTATGCCATGCAAAGCTTTTTTATTGGTGTGGGAGCGGTGGTTGCATCAGCACTCCCTTGGATGATGACCAACTGGTTTGATATTGCTAATACCGCACCGATTGGTCAAATTCCTGACTCTGTAAAGTATTCGTTTTACTTTGGTGGTGTTATTTTATTTATTGCAGTCGGCTGGACTATTGTCACTACAAAAGAGTACTCACCCGAGCAGCTTGCACAATTTAATCAACAAGAATCACAAACAACACAAACCAATCTTACTAATAGCGTTAATTTTACCAAAGGCGGCGTTATTTTTAGCGGCTTAGGTTTGCTTGTTTTAGCCACGCTATTAGGGCTGGATCTGGAAAAAGAACTTTACTTGCTGGCTGCTGGGTTAGTTAGTTTTGGTGTTATTCAATTTATTGCAGCGGCATTAAAAGCTAAACAGCACACTAGCGGCGGTTTTTATAATGTAGTGAATGATGTATTTACTATGCCTGAGGCGATGAAGCAATTGGCATGGGTACAATTTTTTAGTTGGTTTGCGTTATTTGCTATGTGGATTTACAGCACCTCAGCGGTAACCAGTTTTCATTATGGTAGCAGCGATACAAGTTCAGTGGCGTATAACAATGGTGCAGACTGGGTGGGTATTTTATTTGCAGCCTACAACGGCTTTGCCGCGATTGCTGCTTTATGTATCCCGATCATCGTTAAGCGCGTCGGCTTAAAAGTAGCACATGCACTTAACCTTATTTTAGGTGCGTTGGGCCTAGCAAGCTTTATGTTTATAAAAGATCCAAGTTTACTTATTTGGCCAATGATAGGCGTAGGTTTTGCTTGGGCGTCTATTTTGTCATTACCTTATGCAATGTTAAGTACTTCGGTACCGAGTCATAAAATGGGCGTTTACATGGGCATTTTCAACTTTTTCATTGTGATCCCACAATTATTAGCCGCCAGCGTACTGGGATTAATATTACGCCACTTTTTTGAAAACCAACCTATTTACGCATTAGTACTGGGCGCCGTGTCGTTTGTACTTGCAGCGGTTGCGGTATTGCGTGTTAAGCACACTCAATAAAGTAACGAGTAAACTGAAATTAATTAAGGCTTTAGAATGAAAAAATTAAATACAATTACCACCAGTTTATTAATGCTTGGTTTAACAGCTTGTGGCGCGCAGCAAGAGCCTTCAAACAGCTCTATAATGCAAATATCGGCGCCGGGTGCCCCTGGGGCAGAGCCATTTTGGGCTTATGCAGGTAAAACCGGTATTGGCACATCTTTTGAGCAATATCAAAATGGCCATTACAGTGATGAGGCCCCTACAGGTAAAGTATCAAAAGTATGGTTTTCGATTGCCAAAGGGATGATCACCGAAACCATGTTCGGGCTTATTCATAAAGCGCAAATTAAAGACATGCAATTTGTTGTAGTCGGAAAAGATTTTACAGTCACCGAAGCTGACGATTTAGACGTTACCATTGATTACTTATACAAAGACGATAAAGGCCGCCCGTTATCA
The DNA here is from genome assembly GCF_005886135.1 of Pseudoalteromonas sp. S4741. Taxonomy (NCBI): domain Bacteria; kingdom Pseudomonadati; phylum Pseudomonadota; class Gammaproteobacteria; order Alteromonadales; family Pseudoalteromonadaceae; genus Pseudoalteromonas; species Pseudoalteromonas sp. S4741. The sequence goes on from NZ_PNCN01000123.1 coordinate 10,717, forward strand.
TTAGCTTACAAAGTAGTAAGCAAAGATAAACAAGGCCGCTTTAGCCTCGAAAAACACATATTTACCGATCCTGATGGGCAAAGCTTATTTGTACGCAGTATTTTTAATACCCAGCTTGAAGGTGTGAAGGCCTACGTAAGCGTTAACCCGTATGTTGATAATAACGGCCTTGATGATTTTGCTAAAACTACAGAACAAGGGCTGCTGGCATGGCAAGACAGCAGCTACCTTTCTTTGCAAGGTGCTCAGCCATTTAAACAAACAAGTGTTGGTTTTACAGGTGTGAGCGATGGTTTAAGCCAGCTTAAAATAACTCAGCAGCTTACTCAGGTCTATAAAAATACCGGTGAACAATCGGGTAATGTTAGCCTACTAGCAGAGCTGGGTGAAATTGGTGAAAACAGCCAGTTCGATTTAACCCTAAGCTTTGGTAATAGCGAACAAACCAGCTTTAAACAAGGCCAAGCTACGTTAGCCAAAGGTTACCAAGCGGTGCTTGATAATTACAACGGTAAAGGCGAAGCGCTTGGTTGGCAAGACTACCTGCAAAGCCTTGCACCGCTAAATAACATGAGCGAACAAACCGCTGATAACGGCAAATTACTTTACACCAGTGCCATGGTACTTAAAGCGCAAGAAGACAAAACTCATGCAGGCGCACTTATTGCCTCATTATCTAACCCATGGGGCGAAACCGTATCAGCTAAAACCGGCTCTACTGGTTACAAAGCCGTATGGGTGCGCGACTTTTATCAAGTTGCCATGGCGTTTATGGCCATGGGCGATAATGCAACCGCAAAAACCGCATTCGAATACCTTGAAAAAGTTCAAGTAAACAGCAAAACCCCTGGCAATAAAGGCGATACAGGGTGGTTTTTACAAAAAACACATGTTGATGGTGAACTAGAATGGGTAGGTGTACAGCTTGACCAAACAGCAATGCCACTCATGCTTGCATGGAAACTCCATCAAGCTGATGTTTTAACAGATACAGAGCTGAGCGATTGGTATAGCCGTATGTTAAAGCCTGCGGCAGACTTTTTAGTTGAGGGTGGCCGTGCAAACATTCTGTGGAACGACACACAAATAACGCCGCCAGCCACTCAGCAAGAACGCTGGGAGGAGCAAGAAGGGTATTCGCCATCAACCACCGCCGCTGTTGTTGCTGGTTTAATTACCGCCGCTGATATTGCAAAAATGGCAGGTGATGAGGTGAATGCTAAACGCTATCTTGCAACAGCAAAAAGTTACAACGCCGATATAGAAAGCATGATGTTTACCACCGCAGGTAATTTAGAATCAAACGCATCAGACGGCGAGTATTTTATACGTATTGGCCAAGACAAAGACGCCAATTCAAATACTAAAATTAACGCTAATAATGGCCGTGAAGGGTTTAATAAAAAGCAAATACTTGATGGTGGATTTTTAGAGCTCGTTCGCTATGGTGTACGTGATGCACTAGCGCCGAGCATAGTAAAAACACTCCCAGAATATGATGACGAAACCCTAATAGATAACCTACAAGTTAAATACAGCTTTGAGTTTACTGATGGCAGCGGCACATTTGCAGGCTACCGCCGTTATGGTAACGACGGGTACGGTGAAGATGAAGTAACGGGCGCTAATTACGCCGAAGGTGGGAAAAACAGCCCAGGGCAACGTGGGCGAGTTTGGCCATTTTTTACCGGTGAACGTGGTCATTACGAAATTGCCGCTGCAAATGCCAATAACAGTTTAGATGCAACAAAACAGCAGGCTATTAAAAATAGCTATGTAAAAGGGCTAGAGCAATTTGCTAACGAAGGTATGATGCTACCAGAACAAGTATGGGATGGCGTAGGCGTAAATAAAGCAGGATACACGTTAGGCGAGGGTACAAACTCGGCCACACCACTGGCTTGGACGCATGCGGAATACGTGAAACTAGTGCGCTCATTAAGTGACAAGCAAGTATGGGATCATTATCCAGTTGTTACTAAAGCACTAAAATAACTGCAAACCAATTAACGAGGCTGAAATGAAAACATTTACCTTGAGCGCATTAGCATTAGCAATCATGCTAACAGGCTGCCAGAACGCACCATCATTAAATACCAAGACGAATAATACCGAAACATCGCAATTAAATACTAAACAACAAGCAAGCCCGTGGTGGGAAAGCGCCATTTTTTACCAAATTTGGCCCCGCAGTTTTTACGACAGCGATGCTGATGGCCATGGCGATTTTAACGGTATGACCCAAAAGCTCCCGTATCTACAAGAGCTTGGCGTTAACGCATTGTGGTTAACCCCAATGTTTGAAGCACCGTCGTATCATGGCTATGATTTTACTGAATTTTACCAAGTAGAAAACGACTACGGCAGCATGGCCGAGTTTGAAGCCTTTATAAAAGCTGCTGACGACAAAGGCATGAAAGTCATACTTGATTTAGTTATAAACCATATATCAAGTAACCATGAATGGTTTCAGCGTTCAGCAAAACAACAAGCCCCTTATACAGATTACTTTATTTGGCGCGACGATATGCCAAAAGCCGGTAGCGGTTGGGGGCATGCTTGGAGTAATAACGACCAACCCGATGCCGTATGGCATTGGAATGAAACCCGTCAGCAGTATTACTATGGTGCGTTTGGAGCAAGCCAACCTGACTTGAACTTACGCCACCCAGATGTTGTTGCCGAAATGGAAAAAATGGCTAAATTTTGGCTCGATAAAGGCGTTGCAGGGTTTAGATTAGACGCAGTACGTTTTGCCATGGAAGGTGGCGCAGATGCGCAAGCTGATACCGACGAAACCATTGCGTATTGGCAGCACTTTAACCAATACGTAAAAAGCGTTGATCCAGAGGCATATTTAGTAGGTGAAGCTTGGGCTGACATTCCCGTTGCAGCAAAATACTTTGGCGAAGGTAAAGGCCTCGACCAAGGCTTTGATTTTGAAGTGGGCTATAAAATACTGGGTTTGTTAAAACCCGATGCCAGTGGCGAAGCGCAATTTGGCACCATGCAATCTAACCAACAAGTCAGTAAAGTTGATGCCAATGTGCTCAAACAAAATTTACAACAGCGTATAGATTCAACTGCGCCACTTGATTTTTTTGCACCGTTTTTAACTAATCACGACCAAGAACGTGTGGCTTATCAACTTGCAGAGCACGACGATAAGGCAAAACTTGCTGCCGCCATGTTATTAAGCTCTCCGGGTACTCCGTATATTTATTACGGTGAAGAAATTGGCTTAACACAAGGTGGTACAGGTCACGATGTGTATAAACGTGCGCCAATGCAATGGGATAACAGCAATCAAGCTGGCTTTACTCAAGCTCAAACAAGTTGGGTTGAGCAGGCTGAACTGTTTGGTGATAACTACACCCAGTGGTGGCCAGAATTTTTAGCACAGCAAATTAATGCTGCTGATCGCAATGTAAAAACGCAACAAGCACAATCTAATTCACTGTGGCGTTTATATCAGCACTTAATCACATTGAAAAAACAGCGCCCAGAACTGGGTATTAAAGGTAGTTATGAATTAACGCAACACAACAACGGCCTTGTCGAAATAACCCGCGAGTTAAACGGCAGTAAAAGTATGTTTATACTTAACTTAACCGCTAACCCGCAAAGCATCAGTAGCATAAAACGTGAGGGGTTAACGCCTAGCTGGCAACACGACCTCAATGACGAGCAACTCGCAGCCTATGGTTTGTTGTTACTAAACAACGCACTCTAAATAAAATATACACAAATTGGGGTTAACATACGTTAGCCCCTTTAGTGAATATGCTTTAATTGCATCCCCCAACATATAGCGCATTTTAATGAGTCATAAGTCGCTTAACTTCCTCTGGCGTCATGGCGCTTATCATAAAAATGAATATAAGATGCAATCCACCTCAGGTAGGTGTCCACGGTACGTAATGAATACTGACGTACCAACATATAATAAGCGACATAAATTAAAAATGGGGAACGCGTTTTCATATCATCACCAATGTTGAGGGCTGTATAAATATACAGCCTAGTTGTTTTGCTCACATATTCAAGAAAATGAGCGCACTTTCTTCTTTCTTATTATATTTAGTAGCAAGAAATAATTATAGCTGGCAATTGCATTAACTCTAATTCGTTTATCATGCGGGTACTCTTGCCAATCTAAGTTTTGTATTCACTGGCGTAAGCACCACTTCTTTAGCAATGGCCCATATGTACGCAATCATTTCTCGGGCAATTGCGGTGACAACCAGGTTGTAGTGCTTCCCTTTGGCTATCATTTTTTATAGCGCTTGCAGAGCCTAAGTTGTGCTTTCCACGCAATATCAATAATGTCCTTTGATAAACCTTCTTGTCGCTTTTGCATATCTGTCGATATATTTGCTGCATAGCGATAAGTGTACGCGCCTTCAACAAGGAGGCGTCTTGCTCGGCTATTTCCACATTTTGTGACACACCTTGAGTGGAGTGGAATCGATAAATGCAATGCCTGTTGATTTATCAAAGCGTTGCTTCAGATAGCTACACAGAGCAGGTAACGTGGCCTGAAGTAAC
>NZ_PNCN01000124.1:0-5099 GCF_005886135.1 Pseudoalteromonas sp. S4741
CTCGAACCTCGAACCTCGACCTGAGACTTTTACAAATACTCAAACACTTTAACTACCCGCTCTACGCCAGAGATGTTGCGAGCTATATTTACAGCTTGGTTTGCTTCAGCGTCAGATACTAGCCCCATTAAGTATACTTCGGCATTTTCAGTCACTACTTTTATATTATTACTGCTGATGTTTTCAGCCGCTAAAAGCTGCGCTTTTACTTTTGAGGTTAACCATGAGTCGTGTGTTTGCGTGGTAATACCAATATTAGAGCCAATGCGTAGTTGGTTGTGAATTTTACGAATGCCAGATAGGTTCTCAATAGTTTTAAACGCTTGGTTTTTCATTTCTTGGTTAGGAACTTGCCCTACCATTAAAACCACGCCATTTACGCTTATAACGCTGATATGAGCAAACTTATTAAGGCGTTCATCTTCGCTAATAGCAATGCTGGCTTTTATTTCAATGTTGTTGTCGTCTATTTGCGAGCCAATGGTTCGTCTATCGTTTGCTGCAGTAACAGCACTGGCTGTACCGGCCACTACAGCAGCAGCACAACCTTGTAATAACACAACGGTGCCTAAAATAATCAGGGAGCGTTTAAACATAATTTTCGTCCTGCGGGAAAAGGGTTAAATCTACCAATTCACTTAAACAGTGAAGGTTCACTAAATGCGATTCAATAATGCGACTCGGGCGCTTAGACGGCGTACGAATTTCTACATCGTTATGGCCAAGCAGGCCAACGAGTTCACCGCCATCATCACCTACCATTACTATGACCTTCATATCTTTGGTTAGTGCCGCTTCTACAGCAGAAATTATGTGTTTTTCATTACCATTAATGGCAAGTACCAATAATAAGTCACCTTGCTGAGCAAAGGCACGTACTTGGCGCGCAAAGGTATCGTGGTCATCTATTTGATGGCCTTGACCTAGGTTAATATTTTCTTGCGAGAGAGCGATTGCAGGTAAGCAAGGGCGTTCTGTTTCGTAAAAATTTACCAGTACGCCTGCCATGTGTTGCGCCAACATGTGGCAATTTGCAGTACCGCAGCATATCAATTTATTACCATTGATCAGGCTTTGTGCAATGGTGAATGCCGCTGACTCCAATGCGCTAGGAAGTACTTCACCTGCTGCAATTTGAACTTGAATACTTTCTTTAAAAATTTCTTTTATTGTGTCTTGCATGGATTACCAACAATTAATATCTAATTCTGTGTGAGCTCACACCCGCTTTATTAAGGATGATTATTTTTTAGAAGCAGCTTGTTAATTTTTAACTACGCATTTTGCAATTTAGCTGTTGTAATAATTGCTCACTCATTTGTATGTGCTCGGTATTAAAATACGTTTTTTAGCCAGTTTATGTGTAGTGATGGCTCGCCTGTTATAGCAACATAATCAATACGTAATGGCTGATTTTTTAAATTTTTAGCCGCGAGGTAATGATAAATAGTTCGTCTTAATTTTGCTTGCTTTTGCGGGCTTAAAGCATAATTAGCGCCGCCTTTTATATTATTTTTACGAAACTTAACCTCAACAAACACTAAGGTGTGACCGTCTTTCATAATGACATCAAGTTCGCCATAGGGGCAGTAATAATTACGCTCAATGGCTTTTAAGCCTTGTGCTTCTAAATACTTTTGCGCTTGGCGCTCATAATACTGGCCTTTTTCACGACTATTTTGCCACAGCTGTTTAAACCACGACATGTCGACCCCTTAGTTAATTATGGTTATGCCATCGTTAGCTGATTGCATAAATAGCGGTACAGGGCGTTGTGTTTTTAACTCCACCGGTTTTATTCGGCGGTTGCTGTACTGAGCCCATTGCAGTGAACGTTCAATATCACCGGCACTATTAATCGACAATTTACCGCTCAACCCTGAAAAGTATTTATCGGGTGTAACACTCAATTGTCTAATATCGTTAAGCATGGTGACGGAATCATAAGCCATCGCAAATAAACGTTGGCTTATATCGGCTTGTTCAGGCCATAAATCATTGTATTGCTGACGCAGATTATGTTGCTTAATTTGTGAGTCTAACATCCAAGGCAGTTCAGTAAAGTAGAGTCCGTCTAAATCACCTTTGTCAGTGGTATCTATTTGCTTACTGTGGCTTTTAGAGCTGGCGTAAATAGGAATTCTATCGGCAAAGGTACTCACATTAACATCAAGGTAAGGCTTAATTAATCGGGTTTCAATGGCGTCGCCGAGTATGTAAATGGCATCAATATCGCCACGTGAGCGTGTTTCGCTTTCAACTTCTTTATTAAAAAGTGCTTTAACCGATTTAATACGTTCTTTTGACTTATCAACTTCTAACAAGCTAGTAATGGTATTGGGCATATCTTTGTTATCGTTATAAAAACCAACTTGCGTGGTTGTTTCACTATAGCGTTGCCACTGCAGATTAAAGTAGTCAACTAAGCGCTGGCCATTGGTATTATTTGGCGCTAACAACATCGGCTTTTGATAACCCTGTGCTAAAAAGTGCTCTAGCGTTTGCTGTACTTCATGTTCAGGATTAAGCGCAAAAAAGTAATGTTGCAGCGAGGTTCTTTCGCCATCAAAGGTATTTAAATGTAAGGTGGGTATATCGAGTAATGTATTGGTATTAGCGAGCTTATCTATATTGGCTTTTAATAGTGGGCCAATAACAAAGTCAGGCTGTAACTGAGAAATTTGTGCGCTCAACGCTTCTGTTTCAGTGTTTTCATCTATAAACAGTGTTTCGTTGATCTCTTTTTTATCAAGCGCTGCCAATATACCGGCTTTTAAGGCATCCCCAAGGCGCTTATTAGCACCTGACTGAGGCAGTAAAACAACCAAACGCTCAATATTAATTGGCGCTAATTCATTAGCATACGTTTCTTGTTTTGGCAGTACATTGTTACCAGGATGCCCAAGGTAACGGCGGCGCCAATTATTAATGGCTTGGTCTAAATCAACCGAGCTGTTGGCGTAAACTTGATGATACAAAGCTAAGTTTACCCAACCTTGTTGAATAACAGAACCACGGTTAAATCGTTCTAATGCGTAAGATGAGAGTTGCTTTAAATTTTTCCAAAGTGCATCACTAAGCTGAGGAATTGAAATAGTGTTTTTAGTTGCAGATTCTGACGCCGCAAAAAAATAGGGTGCAGCACGTTTTGGCAAGTTTTGAGAAGCAAAAATGCTGGCAGTTAAAAATTGGTGCCAGGCAAAATGTTCGGGTTGCTTGAGTTGTCCCTCAAGTGAGTTTAATACTTCAAGTGCTTGCTGGTTTTTATTCTGCTCTTTTTGTGCAAAGGCAATATATAAACGGTTTTGAATTTGATCAACACTGGCAGTAAGTGCAAGTTCGCTACATATTGTTTCGAGTAGCGGCCAGTTTTCTTCCGTAATGGCGCTATCACGGGCACTATAAAGCAGTTGAATTTTATCTGCACCAAAACGGTTTTGCGCTAATTGATAAATCGATTGCGCGTTCAGTGCTTCATTTTTCAGCGTATTGGCACTGCTATTTAAGTTATCGCTGGTTTTAGTTGGTTTTTCGGTTGTGCTACACGCCGATAACCCTGACAATATAATTAATAGACTAACTAGTTTAAGTCGCACAATGATTTCCCATACGTTAACGCGATTTGCTTATATTACTGACTGACGCAGGAGACCTCAATGTTAAATGAGGAGAATTCACAGAAAATTGGCACTCTTTACGTTGTTGCCACCCCAATCGGCAATTATGACGACTTAAGTCAGCGTGCAATCGCGACATTATCGCAGGTTGACTTAATCGCTGCTGAAGACACTCGCCATACTGGCAAGCTACTCAGCCACTTTGGTATTAAGGCTAAAACCTTTGCGTTACATGACCATAATGAAAAGCAAAAAGCGCAGCAAATTATCGATCAACTTAATCAAGGGTTAAATATTGCATTAGTATCCGATGCCGGCACGCCGCTTATAAGCGACCCTGGTTATGCGGTTGTTAATTTATGCCGTGAGCAGGGCGCACTTGTAACACCTGTACCAGGTGCATGCGCTGCAATTACTGCGGTATGTTGTTCCGGGCTGCCAACCGACCGTTTTCAGTTTATTGGCTTTACGCCCGCTAAAAGTAAAGCACGCCAAGACTTTTTTATAGATGCAGTTAACTCAAGCATCACCAGCATTATGTATGAAAGTACCCACCGTATTATGGCAAGCCTTGACGATTTAGAAGCAGCGCTAGGTAGTGAGCAGCAAGTGGTATTTGCCAAAGAGCTCACTAAAACATTTGAAACCTTCTTTAATGGCACCGTAGCTGAGTTAAAGCAGTTTTTAACTGACGATCCTACTAAACAGCGCGGTGAAATAGTGCTCATGCTGCCGGGTAAACCTAAGGTAGTTGACGATATTCCGCCTGAAGCCCGTAAAATGTTAGCACTACTTGAAAACGAAATGCCAATGAAAAAAGCCTGTGGCGTGGTGGCCGATTACTTTGGTATGAAGAAAAACGCGCTTTATAAAACAATTATTGAAGAAAAACAGTAAATGTTTACTGCGTAGTGTGGTGCTCTCATGTATACTGCGCGCCGAGTTAGCCAAGATAATCGCTGCCTGCAACGAAAATGCGCAGGGGGAGGAAAGTCCGGGCTCCACAGGGCAGAGTGCCAGTTAACGGCTGGGGGGCGTGAGCCCACGACAAGTGCAGCAGAGAGAAGACCGCCAATCTTCGGATTGGTAAGGGTGAAAGGGTGCGGTAAGAGCGCACCGGGCCGCTAGTAATAGTCGGTTGCAAGGTAAACTCCACTCGGAGCAAGACCAAATAGGGTTCCTTATGGCGTGGCCCACGTTGGAACCGGGTAGGTTGCTTGAGCCATAGAGCGATTTATGGCCTAGACGAATGATTATCACTTTCTTCGGAAAGGACAGAACCCGGCTTACCGGCTGACTCACTCATTCAATAAAAAAGCTCGCAGTTAACGCTGCGGGCTTTTTTGTGTTTGGAATAAGCTGTCAGGTTGCGGGCGGCGAGCTTCGGGTTGCGGGCTTAAAACCTAAACTCGACGCGAGACTAACTATCGCCTTCAGGTATAAAAAACCTTGTAATGTTAACCGCAAGGTTTTTAAATTTCT
>NZ_PNCN01000125.1:0-685 GCF_005886135.1 Pseudoalteromonas sp. S4741
GAACCAGTAAAAGCTGAAGAATCAGTACCTGCTGAAGAACCAGTAAAAGCTGAAGAACTAGTAAAAGCTGAAGAAGTTGCTGTTGAAGCTGAAACAGCACCGGTTAGTGCTACTGAAACACCTGTAGAAGCGAAAGATGCGCCTGTGGTTGAAAGTCAACCTAAGACAGTTTCGCAAGCGAGTTCAGCTAATGCAAACGCTAAAACTGTGATTACAGCAGGACATGCAAGTGCGCCAATGGCACAGCCTACGCCTGTAGCCGATAGCAAAATCAAGCATATATCGGTTGCAATGGCACATGACAAACGTGAGTTAATCCCTGACAGCGGCCTTCGCCCTGGCTCGGTAAAACCTGCCAGTCGTGCAAGCTCAGCGATGACTAAAACGCTGAGTGCTGAATAAGCACTGAGTTTAGCTCAAAGCATAAAAAAGCCGCGTTAATTTATTTTAACGCGGTTTTTTTGTCTGGCATTTATGTAACTGGCAACGGGGTTCGGGTAAAGTCGAAAGTTAGCGGGCTACGGGGATCGGGCTTCGAGCCTGATCCCTAACCCCTTAGCTCGCAACTTGCTGTGAGCAAGATCTATGTCTACAGCTATTCCTAACACCTAAAACATGCGCAAGTTAAACTCCCGCCTACGGATAAGGTCAACATCGAGGTTTATTGTAGATACCATCTCTCTTT
>NZ_PNCN01000126.1:0-6118 GCF_005886135.1 Pseudoalteromonas sp. S4741
GGAGTCCATACATCTGCTACCAGTTTGATGTCTACACAAGCTCGCAGCTCGCCACTCGAAGCTCGCCACTCGCAGCTCGCCACTCGAAGCTCGCCACTCGCAGCTCGCCACTCGAAGCTCGCCACTCGAAGCTCGCCACTCGCAGCTCGTCACTCGAAGCTCGTTGTCTTCTCATTTATTTCCCTGTCAGTATTTATAACTTAATGCTAATGTTTAAGTTATAAAACTTGCTTTTAAAATGAACCACTTTAAAGTTTTAGCTGATAGCTAAAACATGTTTTACACTCTGGAGTAATTATGTCTAATTGGATTGATGCCACAGTAAAGTCAGTTAAATGGTGGAATGAATCGTTATTTAGCTTAACGGTTAACGCCGATGTAGAACCGTTTAAAGCAGGGCAATTTACAAAGCTCTCTATTATGGACGGTGAAAAACGCATTGCTCGTGCTTACTCGTATGTTAACGCACCAGATGATCCAAATTTAGAATTTTATTTAATTAATGTAGTCGATGGCCAATTGTCATCGCATTTAGCACAACTTACCCCAGGTGACACTGTACTAATGGAGCGTCGTGCTAGCGGTTTTTTTACCCTTGACGAAGTGCCAGCGAGTGAACAACTTTGGATGCTTAGCACCGGCACCGCCATTGGCCCGTTTTTATCTATATTGCAGCAAAGTGAGGTATGGCAAAAATACAAACATATCAACTTAGTGCATGGGGTACGGCAAAATAGCGATTTAAGTTATCAGGAGCTTATTAACAAACTAATAAAATCACACCCTAGTCAACTGAACTATATTCCGGTTGTTAGCCGTGAGATACCTTTACAAGGCTTAGCAGGCAGAATTACCACTGTGATTGAAAACAACGCTTTATATGAGCACGTGGGGTTATACGCTACACCAAATAACGCCCAATTTATGCTGTGTGGTAATCCGCAAATGGTTAAAGACACCACAGAGTTATTATTGGCTCAAAATTATAAGCGTAATCGTCGAAAAGAGCCGGGACATATCACGGTTGAGCAGTATTGGTAGCGAGCTATAACGTTATAATAACTATCTCATGAGGGTAAAATTTGCTATGTTGCGCTTTAATTGTATTTAGTCTTCGTACTTAGGAAATCCATGAAATCTTTATTTATTATTTGTGCCTGTTTATTGGCCGTTTTCACTCTAAACAGTCATGCTATAGAGCAATCAACATCGCTGAACGAGACTAAACAAACACAGCAAAAAAATGCAGCGCAACAGCAAGACGCGCTTGATATATTAAGCCAAGAGGCTAATACACCAAAAAAGCCAGTTGTTGAGAAAGTTAAAGCCGATGACTCTCAAGTACTTGGCAGCGAATCAACAAAGCCGGTTCAGCAGCCTAAAAGTAAAGTAGATAAAGCACAAGCTGTTGCGCAAGCTGAGCAAGCAGTGACGCAAGCAAAAGAGGCACTTACAGCAAGGCAACAAGCCAAAGCAAAACAGTCGCGCGAGTCACTGGCTGTTGTTGAGCAATTAGTAAATGCTTACAACGCACGTAACATTGAAGAATTTATTCGCATGTATGATGAAGATGTTGAGTTTTATATTTTCCCGAATGAGCTATTATTTAAAGGCAAAGAAAAACTAATAGCGCGTTATGGCATTATGTTTAAAAAGCTAAAGTGTCTGCACTCATCACCTATTAAGCGTATTGTGCATGGTGACATTGTGATTGACCATGAGCTATCAGAAACCTGCTCTAACGATCCGAACGTGATAGATAAACGTTCAGAGCTTATTTCAAGCTATCAAATTAAAGATGGCAAAGTGGTTAGGGTATTATTTTTTAGGTAATTCTTAATTATGCAGCTAAGTGACGAGAAAAAAATTCGTGTAATGTATCGTGTAGAGCCCGGCTGTTTAGGCCCTGAGGGCGCAGGCCACATTGAAGACTTTTGTCGCTTTGCGAACAAGCATATTAAGTCGCCTTATTATGCGCAGTTATTATTTTTACCTCGATACGACAAGCAAAAAGATGAGCGGCAATACAGCGTTAAAAACCGCAACTTATCTCAAGTGCAGGCTAAAGCGTATTTAAATCATTTTGAAATCAACATAGAAGACTTTGAAGAGCAGCTCGACGAGCTGCTTACTAAGTCAATAGATTTGTACTTTAAACGCTAAGCTCTATTGACCTTTGTAGAATGATATGTGTTTAATCTAGAGGCAGTTTAATTGCGGCGCGAGGTTTTAACCTAGTGGGGTCGATAACTGCGCCTAAGTGATTCTACTGGCTTACATCCTTGTAATAATAAGTAAAAACTGAGCAAAACTTTTGCGTTCTGCTCACGCTTTTTACCACCCTCCCTGTAGGCTACGAAGTTTAGGCTTCGTTTGAAACTATCGCATTAAAGCTATCGTTATCATGCAGGCTGGCAAAGGCACTTTCATGAAGTAGCTCGTTTCGTAAGTTGGGTGAGTATTCAAGCGACATTTTTATATCGGCTAGAGCATCTGCATGCTCATGCGTTAAAGCATACGCACAGGCGCGCTGCCAGTATGCGTAACCATAGTCGCTATCTATATCAATTGCTTGATTACACAGCTCAATAGCTTGCTCAGTCTCATTTAATTCTAGTAAAGCATCCGCTTTGTAGGCAATGGCTTCTACATCTTCTGGTTTACGTTTTAAAATTTCATCGAATATTTCAATTTTATTCGCAATATCACTTTCAAGGTTGGCTCGCATCCATAACGAATGAACTTCATTAGTGATTGATATGCGTTCTTGGTTACTGAGTATTTCTTCAGAGCGTACTCGCAGTTTTTCTTCTAATATTTTCAAGCGATCTTCATATTCATCAGTAATAACACTCACTCGGGTGTTTACTATATCTTCTACTTTGTTCTTTACATCACGTAACGAGTTCCAACCTACTAAAACCAAAATAGACGCGGTGGCGGTAATAATAAAAAATACATTATTAATGGTATCTGTGGTGTAGGTAAGCGCCCGATCGGCGGTGTCTAACTGTGCATGCGTAACTTGTTTGGTCACGTCTTCACGCAGTTTTTGTTGATCTTGGCGTACCGACTTTAATTCGTCGAGAATATAACGTTCAAGTAATGGTTTGTACAAAGGGGCTTCTAGCTGTGCTAATTCACGCTGTTGTTGCTCGTTGAGTGCTGCGGTGTTTTTATCAGCAGCTTGCACCGCAGATGAAAAAACACCACTAAATACAATAAATAGTAAAAAATAAAAACGCATTGATATGCCTAGTTAAAAAATTAGTTAATCGCTTTGTTAACTTTAACATGCGCACATCATTGGTACTAGGGTGAGGATAGGGAAGCTGGAATTAACTCAAAATCTTTTATTACAGGCAAAAAAAATCCAGCCCAAGGTGGGCTGGAAAAAACTACATCAACATATCAAGGGAATAATAGGAGATAGGTGCTATTGTATGTTTGCCTACCTGAATTTTTACTTAACTAAATTCAAATAGATAAAAATTAGAAAGAAATAAAGGTGCATAAGTAACTTATACACCTTTTATAACTATAATTTCATGGCGAAGGGGGGTATTCCACTGTGCACTTAAGAAAACCTAAGTCACTTTCAAACCCTTCAGCGGACATTACGTGGCTATTTTTAATAACGATCATCTATTTTATAAAAAGTTTTAATATTAAGCACACCGCTGGCAGCATCATCATATTTATAAATGAGATTAATCGTTTTAAAGCATTACTTTTCCCTAGCGTATCAAATCAGCTACACGTATATTGAATAAGCAGAAACCATAAACGTCATTCATTAAAATAATAGCGCTCCCAATTGGTGAATGCCAAAAGCAGTAAGCATGGGCGTTTTTACTTATATTTAAAAAGGAGCTCAATATGGATAATCATAAAGCGGGTAAATGCCCGGTTATGCACGGCAGTAATACTACAACCGAAAACACCAATACAGATTGGTGGCCAAACTCACTTAATTTAGACATTCTTCATCAGCACGATAGCAAAACCAGCCCCTACGACAGCGACTTTAATTACGCCGACGCGTTTAATTCACTCGACCTAGAAGCACTTAAAACCGATTTAAAAGATTTAATGACTCAAAGCCAACCTTGGTGGCCAGCTGATTGGGGGCACTATGGAGGCCTGATGATCCGTATGGCATGGCACTCTGCGGGCTCGTACCGTTTAGCTGATGGTCGAGGCGGTGGTGGTACCGGTAATCAACGTTTTGCACCACTTAATTCGTGGCCAGATAATGCCAACCTAGATAAAGCGCGCCGTTTATTATGGCCAATTAAAAAGAAATATGGCAACAAGCTTTCATGGGCCGATTTAATTATTTTAGCCGGTAATATGGCGTACGAATCAATGGGATTAAAAACCTTTGGTTTTGCCGGTGGCCGTGAAGATATTTGGCATCCAGAAAAAGACGTTTATTGGGGCGCAGAAAAAGAATGGCTTGCGCCAAGTGATGAGCGATATACCCAAGTTGATAAACCCGATACCATGGAAAACCCATTAGCGGCAGTGCAAATGGGTTTAATTTACGTAAACCCAGAAGGGGTAAATGGTAAACCTGACCCACTTAAAACCGCAGAACAAGTGCGCGAAACCTTTGCACGTATGGCAATGAACGATGAAGAAACCGCAGCGCTAACGGTCGGTGGCCATACAGTAGGTAAAACGCATGGTAACGGCAAAGAAGAAAACTTAGGCCCAGAGCCAGAAGCTGCCGATGTGCACGAGCAAGGCCTTGGCTGGAATAACCATAAAACCCGTGGCATTGGCCGCGATACCATGACTTCTGGTATTGAAGGCGCATGGACAACCTACCCAACTAAATGGGACAACGGTTATTGTAAACTGCTGCTTAATTACGAGTGGGAGCTAACCAAAAGCCCTGCTGGTGCTCATCAGTGGGAGCCGGTTAATATTAAAGAAGAAGATAAACCCGTCGATGTGGAAGACCCATCGATTCGTTTAAACCCAATAATGACCGATGCCGACATGGCAATGAAGCTCGACCCAGCGTACCGTAAAATTATTGAGCGTTTTAATGACGATTTTGAGTACTTTACTGACGTATTTGCCCGCGCATGGTTTAAGTTAACCCACCGTGATTTAGGGCCAAAATCACGTTATTTGGGCGCCGATGTACCCAGTGAAGATTTAATTTGGCAAGATCCTATTCCTGCAGTTAATTACACCCTAAGCGACGCTGAAATAACCGATTTAAAAGCGAAGCTACTTAATTGTGGATTAAGTGAAACCGACTTAATTAATACCGCATGGGATAGCGCCCGTACTTATAGAGGCTCCGATCACCGTGGTGGTGCAAATGGCGCCCGTATTCGCCTTGCTCCGCAAAATAACTGGCAAGGTAACGAGCCTGCGCGTTTAGCTAAAGTACTTAGCGCACTTGAAACACTGCAAGCGAGTTTAACTAAGCCTGTTAGTATGGCCGATTTAATTGTACTTGGCGGCACCGCTGCGGTTGAGCAAGCGGCTAAAAAGGCAGGAGTAGATATAACCGTACCGTTTGCCCCTGGGCGTGGCGATGCTAGTGATGATATGACCGACGCAGAGTCATTCGAGCCATTAGAACCCATTCATGACGGTTTTAGAAATTGGCTGAAAAAAGACTATGCTGTATCCGCCGAGGAGCTATTACTAGAGCGCAGCCAATTAATGGGCTTAACCGCACCAGAAATGAGCGTATTACTTGGTGGTATGCGCGTACTAGGTACTAACTATGGCAATAGTGAATATGGCGTATTTACCGATAACGTAGGCGTACTCAGTAACGACTTTTTTGTTAATTTAACCGACATGAACAACCGCTGGGAGCCTGCAGCTAAAGGCGAGTACAACATAGTCGACCGCGCTAGTGGTAAAACTAAGTACACGGCTACGCGGGTTGATTTAGTATTTGGTTCAAACTCAATACTCCGTGCACTGGCAGAGTTTTATGCTCAAGACGATAACAAAACTCGTTTTGTACACGACTTTGTCGCCGCATGGGTAAAAGTGATGAACGCCGACCGGTTTGATATTAAATAAACCTAAGTAAAATTTAAAAAGGAGCAGCAATGCTCCTTTTTTTTATATTATTTAAAGG
>NZ_PNCN01000127.1:0-3317 GCF_005886135.1 Pseudoalteromonas sp. S4741
ACTTAACCTGAACTTTGGTTAAGAGATTTACTAACGTATTGAATCAAAATTGATATTTATGTTTATTTTCTCTAGCCAGAGATTTCCAGTGAAAACAAGGCGAAATTACGCGTCAATAGCTCGCCTATTGCAAGTAAATTCAACGTAGTTAGCGCTGTAAATAGCTGCTTGAGATAGATTTATTATCCAGAGTTCAGGTTAAATATATTTTAGCCATAAAAAAAGCGCCGTTTATAACGGCGCCTATTTAGCTTATAAAATTAAAAACTAAAGCTTACTTTTGCGTAGTAAGTGCGACCATCAAAGCCGTAGGGTACGGCACGTAACGGGTATTTAAATGCCCCATTTGAAATAGCGTTTAATACTTCATCATCGCCTAATTCATCCGGTGTTTCATCAAATACATTGTCTGCACCTACCGATAACGCAAACATATCGTTAATTTGATAACTTACATTTAAATCCACTAATACGGCTGATTCTACCGTACTGGTTGCTTTAAATGAGCCATCTGTTGCAAGTTCAATATGGTCATTACCAAAGTACTTCACATCGGTTTCGCCAAAGTAATTAAAGCGGATCATTGAGCTATACGCGTCACGCTCATAATCAAACGTTAGCGTTGCACGTTCGCCCGGCTGCCCATCAGTTAAAAAACTACTTTGAATATCATCAAGTGCTACATTTTCAGGAATACCCGGTGCTGCATTAACACTGTCAATTTTAGTTTCATTTAAATTACCAGCAAACGTAGCAGAGAAATTACCGCCATATAAATCGGTACGATAGGACGCAATAATGTCAACACCCTGCGTTGTTGAATTCACTGAGTTTGAAAAGTAGTTCGCTTGTACTGCACCCGTTGCCTGTAGCGCGGCAACTGCATCAGGACTAAATGCCACATCATCAGCTGATAACAAGCTGCCCAGTGTAATACGGTCTTCAATTTCTACACGGTAAAAATCCACAGTTAACGATAAATCGCTCGTTACATCATAAACAAAGCCTGCACTGTAGTTCGTTGATGTTTCAAGCTTTAAGTTATCAACGCCTAATGCAGCTGGAAATGCAGAGCCTGTTGTTGCTGTAAACGACTGGCTTAACGTGCCGTCAGAACCTAAGTTAGTGGTAAACGCAGTGTAACCGCTTTGCTGTAATGATGGCGCTCTAAAACCTGTTGATATCGCACCACGTACCGCAAAATCATCGTTAAATTCATAACGCGTGGCTACTTTACCAATTATGTCGTCACCCGCATTAGAGAAATCTTCGTAACGAAGTGCTCCGCTAACATTCCACGCATCGGTAACCATGGTTTCTGCGTCAATATAAACGGCGTAGCTATCGCGATCACTTTTATTTGATGCTTCAGGGCGAAGGCCGTTGTAGGCTTGAAAACCACATTGTGCAAATTGATTCGGATCGTTCACTGATGGGTATGAAGTATCTGTGTTAGCAGCGCCACACGCGTATGAGGCTTCTTCACCGGGTACAATTTCATAGTTTTCTTTACGGTATTCAGCACCAATTGACACGTACACAGGCTCACTGCGGCCAATATCAACAATCCCGTTCACATCCGCGTTGAATGTTGTTTGGTCAAACCTAAAGCCACCCGAATACCCCTCAGTTGGTCCTGCATTTGCAGCAATATCGGCATCACTTGCACCTGGGTTATTAAATAAATACTCAGCAGCATAAGAGGCATTTAATGTATTGCGTGATGTAAAGTCGTATTGGTTTTCACCATATACCGCCGATACATCGTAATTCCAATCAGGGTTAATATCGCCTCTAAAACCAATTGAAACAGAGATATCCTGTGCTTCATTGTCTATTTGCGGTAAAAATCCATCGCTATAGACTTGAATTACGTTTTTAGATGCTTCATTAAAGTTACGATAAAAGCCGTTACCTAGTGCAGTACGCTCGGAATAACCACCAAATGAATAAAGCTCACCCTCACTTACTGGCAATGCCATATTGTAAAATACCGAAGTAAATTCACTCTCTGCATTACCTTGTCCCCAACGAACTTCGTCCGATAAAGTACCTGGTGCGACATTAAGCGAACCTCCAGTATCTCGCTCGGCACGATTGGTTTTATCTGCATCGCGGTACTCAAGCGATAAATTAATAAAACCACCTTCGTTGCCTAGTTCAAAACCACGATTTAAACCTGCAGAAATTGTTTCCCCATCGCCTTCTGCCGTTTCACCGTATTGCACATAACCTGTGGTTAAATCTGTTGAGTTATTAAGTGATAAATTGATAACCCCCGCAATCGCATCTGAGCCGTACTGCGCCGCCGCACCATCACGTAAAACCTCAACCCCTTTTAAGGCAATAAGCGGGATCGCATTCATATCAGTCCCCGCAGAGCCACCGCCCACGGTACTAGTTAAACCAAAAATAGATTGATTATGGCGGCGCTTACCGTTGACTAAAACCAGCGTTTGATCTGGCTGTAAACCGCGTAATGTTGCTGGGCGAAATAAATCGGAACCGTCAGAAACTTGTGTACGAGAAAAGTTAAACGATGGCGCTGTCGCTTGCAAGCTTTGCCCAAGCTCGGTAAAGCCGCCTTTGTTTAAATCATCCGCGTCAATTAAATCAATAGGTGATGACGACTCTGTTGCTGTTCGGTTAGAAACTCGCGACCCTAACACAGATATTTGCTCGATATTCTTTTCAGCTTGAGCAGGCGCTTCTTGTGCATTAACCACACTTGGTGCACTGAAAGCAAAAGCAACCGCTACTGCCAAGGTGTTTAAACGATATGTTGACATAATGATGACCCTGTTTTGTGTATTCTTATAATGTGTGTGGGGTATATTCCTGCATCCCATTGCTAACATCCTAGCAACATACACAAACAAAAAGAAACAGAAATTTGATAAAATTAGCATAAGAATGCAAATAGCTTTAAAAACAGGAAAATAACATCTATAAAAGCTCAAAATACAACCAAAGTTGCAATTTAATATCACACCCCCCAAAGTTAATACAATGTTAATATTGAGATTTTATGCATAATTAACCTCAGATCTGCATAAGAATTAAAGCCGAGTCACTTTTATACTCGGCTTTTTAGTCTGAAAAGTATAGGCAATTAATCCAGCCATTAAATTAACCATAAATGAGATGCCGCTGCGGTGCCTTGTGTGGTCTATTTGAGCCATATTTTTCAGCTGGTCGAAAACTGATTCGATGATGAAACGCTTTGATAACATCGCTCTATACCAAGATGATAGTGGCTGGCGTTTCATATTACTTCTTTGACCTGTAATAAAATCAATTCCTTGCTCAGCAAGTTC
>NZ_PNCN01000128.1:0-253 GCF_005886135.1 Pseudoalteromonas sp. S4741
GTAATGGTGAATAATCTTAAAGCCGTTTCATCACGGATGCTGAGATTACAAAATACGCATTTAACAAGACAAAGTAAGAGTGCTGCTTTGTGGTCTAGGTCTTACTTTGCTTGCAGTGCGGGTGGAGCAACGATTGAAACGCTTCGAGCTTATGTTGATAGCCAATCAACACCAGATTAAAGTTCTTCGAACTTTACGCCTTATATCCCCGCCCTCGGATCGGGCGAGGGTTTACGGCGAAACTGCTAAAAAA
>NZ_PNCN01000129.1:0-6283 GCF_005886135.1 Pseudoalteromonas sp. S4741
AGTTCTTCGAACTTTACGCCTTATATCCCCGCCCTCGGATCGGGCGAGGGTTTACGGCGAAACTGCTAAAAAAGAATACCCATAAAAAAACGCCTAAACGATAATTCGTTTAAGCGTTTTTTTATGGGTAATAATTTGTCGCTCAGTAATAAGTCACTTTTTTCACTTCACGTGGCTTTATCTCACCTATGTACAAGTCGTGAACGCGTTTCATATTAAGTTCAAGCTC
The DNA here is from genome assembly GCF_005886135.1 of Pseudoalteromonas sp. S4741. NCBI lineage: Bacteria > Pseudomonadati > Pseudomonadota > Gammaproteobacteria > Alteromonadales > Pseudoalteromonadaceae > Pseudoalteromonas > Pseudoalteromonas sp. S4741. The sequence continues at coordinate 230 of NZ_PNCN01000129.1, forward strand.
AGTTATATACATATCATTTACGGCATATGTTTTTATAATTTGTGCGCCTTTAATAATACCTTGTACCTTGCTTTGTAAATAATCATCTTGGGCAACAGAGCCTGCAACGGTTGTACCTGCGGTAATTTTTTGCCCGTATACTTGCTCTGTTAGTTCGCGGTATGCTTCTAGCTTTGAAGCCTTAATCGCCATAAGTTGTTTTTGAGTGTCATTACTTCCCGACTGCAAACTAATGGGCGCGTACCCTATTGCTTTTAATACAGGGTAATTATTTGGCTCAACATATTTATATTCAACGTGCTTATCAAATATATTGCTACAACCGCTTAACGTTAAGCAGCCTAATGTGATCATTAATGGCATTACTCGCATCATACAGGGCCTTTAAAAACTAATTAAACTCAGTTATGCACGTTTAATGCCAGTGATACCTATATTCTGTAACAACAAATAATAGTGGTACATTACTTGCTGAGATTCATTAACGCTAACGTTTAATTGGAGTAAGAGTATGAAATCGTTTTTAAAAGCAGTATTGGCAGGATTAAGCACCACTGCGGTATTAACGTTTTCACCTTTTACCCACGCTCAGTGGTATGAGTCTACAGGCCATGCGGTTATTCAAAATAGCGACATTCCCGGTGCAAAGGCCGCTGCAATAAAAGATGCGATTACCCAAGCCCTTGTATTCTCTGGTGCGCGGGTGAGCTCGGTGCAAACACTTGTTGATGGTGTTTTAACCCAAGATCAGCTAAAAATAAGTAGCCAAGGCGAAATTCAAAAAATAGAGCTCGTTAGCGAAAACCGCAGTAGTGATGAGTTTGCAATTACCTTACGCTTAGATATCTTTGCGCAAACAGAGCAATGCCCACAAAGCAACTTTAATAAGTTTATAGCTGTCACGCAAAGCCAATTAACAAATCGTGAACAAGCGAGAATGGGTCAAATATTTGACATTAACAAAGCAGTCAGTAAAAACATTTATACCTCGTTGCAAAAATCAAAAATGAGTGCAATACCCGTTGCCTATTTCAACAAAGCTATAAAGGTTGATACCTACTTTAATCAACAGCATGACTATTCAAACAGTCAGTTAGAAGAAATTTCATCACGCAGCAATGCGCAATATGTGCTGTTAAGCCAAATAACCAGTTTATCTACCAGCGATAAACTCAATAGCGACTATGCGTTTTGGCAAGATGAAAGCTATCAGCGCCACTACCAAATAGAGTTTAGCTTATTTAATGGCACCACTTACGAGCCGTTATGGCAAAATAGCTATCAAAGCCAAGCAATTTGGCCATTTGAAAAAACAGCCATTATTGATGTAAATAGTAATCGGTTTTGGCAATCACCTTTTGGCCAAAGCATTAGTGATATAAACCAAACCTTAAGTTACGACCTACAAGCAGCCATGGCCTGTCTACCTACTCAAGGTAAAATAATGCATATGGAAAACAATAAATTAGTGATTAATTTAGGTAAGGCTCATGGCTTAGAAGAAGGCCAACTACTGAGTATTGCCCATCATAATTATTTAACCGACGCACAAGGCAACACTATGCCGCATACCATCACTACACTTAACCGTATACGAATTGAGCAGCTTTATCAGCACAGCGCTATTGCCGTCAGTATTAATGATCAGCCTTTGCCGGGCGTACAAATTAATGACATTGTAGAGATTGCCGAGCAATAGCCGCATGTAAAATGCTAAAGCGCCTCGCTTAGTTTAGCCTTTAAATTAGAGTGGGCGCTTAACCACTGAGCCAATTGCTCAACCCCAGATAAGTGCGGATAATGCTTTCTACATGCAAATACAATATTACGTTGTTGATTAGGAAAAATAGGCAAATAATGAATACCCACTCGTGGTATTGCTGCAAGTTTTGGCACAAACGTAATACCATCATCCATCGCCACCAGCGCCAATAAAGTCTCAAGGCTATTTCCTTGATACTGGCTGGAAACATCTACCCCTGCCGAAAAACAAAACTGCTGGGCTTGATCTTTAAAGCAATGGCCATCACTTAACATTAGTAGGTTGCAACCTTGCAGGTCTTGCAGTGCCACTTTTTTATGCTTACACAATGCGTTATCGCTTGATACGGCAACTAAAAAGTCTTCTTTATATAAATCAATGGTATGGTAACTTTTAAGTTCAGGTACATCCGCTAAAATTGCAAAGTCGACTTCACCACTTTCTAGCGCAGCTAAAATAGTGGTTGTTTGCATTTCAGTAAACGAAAACTGGCTATTTATAAACGCTGCTTTCATTGATGTTAGTAGCGTAGGTAATAAATAAGGCGCAATCGTTGGAATAATACCAATGGTAAGCTTACCCTGCAGTGGTTCATTAGATGTTGCTGCCAGCTCTTTTAATATTTGTGTTTGCTCTAAAACGACAGCTATTTGTGTCAATAAACGTTCACCTTTGGCAGTTAAGGTAACGTGCTTGGTAGAGCGATCAAAAATAATAACACCCAATTCTTGCTCAAGCTTTTTAATTTGCCCGCTTAAGGTAGGCTGGCTTACAAAACAGGCATCGGCCGCTTTACGAAAATGCTTATAGTGGGCAACCGCTTTGACATACTCTAAATCTTTTAAGTTCATATTCACACTCAACCTGATAGCTTATACCTATCAGTTTAATACAAACAAACGATTGGAACTATATTTAATTGTTCGCCATAATGGCTATCAACAAATCAAGAGGAACTAAAAACATGTTAAACAATATTGAAGGTCAAACAATCCCTAACGTTACATTTGCAACGCGTCAAAACGACGAATGGAAATCAGTAACTACAGACGACATTTTTAAAGGCAAAACGGTTGTTGTGTTTTCACTACCTGGTGCATTTACACCAACGTGTTCATCAACTCACCTACCACGCTACAACGAGTTAGCTGGTGTACTTAAACAAAATGGCGTTGACGACATTGTTTGTGTATCAGTAAACGACACCTTTGTAATGAACGCATGGGCTGAACATCAAGAAGCGCAAAATATTACCTTACTACCAGATGGTAACGGCGAATTTACTGACGGCATGGGTATGCTAGTTGATAAAAACGATTTAGGTTTTGGTAAGCGCAGCTGGAGATACTCTATGCTGGTTAAAGATGGCGTAATAGAGAAGATGTTTATTGAGCCAGATTTACCAGGCGACCCGTTTGAAGTATCTGACGCTGACACTATGCTTGATTACATCAACCCAACTCAAGTAAAACCAGAAGCAGTTACTCTATTTACTAAGCCTGGCTGTCCTTTCTGTAAAAAAGCAAAAGAGCTACTTACAGCTAAAGGCTTTGCTTTTGAAGAAATTGTAATGGGCGCTGGCGCATCACTTACCAGCCTTAAAGCGGTATCGGGCCGTGAAACCGTACCACAAGTATTTATTGGCGGTAAGCACATTGGTGGCTCAGACGACCTAGAAAAATACTTTGCTTAATTAAGTAAATAAAACAGGGGCTGCAACGCCCCTGTTTATTAAAGGAAAAACACTATGAAAGAATTGCAAACCGACGTTGTTGTTATAGGTGCAGGTACCGCTGGTTTAAGTGCCTACCGTAATGCTAAACAATTTACTCAAAACGTACTTATGATTGAATCTGGCCCTTACGGTACAACCTGCGCACGTGTTGGTTGCATGCCAAGTAAATTATTGATTGCAGCAGCAGAAGCCGCGCACTCAATAGAAATGGCCCCTGCCTTTGGAGTTCACAGCTCAAAACCGGTAATTGACGGTAAAGCCGTTATGGCACGAGTAAAAAGTGAGCGCGATCGCTTTGCAGGATTCGTAGTAGAAGCCGTAGATGAAATACCTAGCGAAGATAAAATTCGTGGCTATGCACAGTTTTTAGACGCCAACCGCGTGCAAATAGATGAGCACACCATTATCACTGCTAAACGCTTTGTAATAGCAACAGGTTCACGCCCATCTTACCCTGGCGTATTTAATAACTTTGGCGACCGACTGATTATTAATGACGATGTATTCGACTGGGATGATTTACCAGAATCAGTAGCCGTATTTGGCCCAGGCGTTATAGGCCTTGAAATTGGCCAAGCATTGCACAGATTAGGGGTAAAGGTAAAACTCTTTGGTGTAGGTGGTGCCATAGGCCCATTAACCGATCCCGTGGTTAAAGATTACGCTAACACCGTATTTGCAGAAGAATTTTATGTTGATACCGACTCAAACGTATCAGACATGAAAAAAGTAGGTAATAAAGCCCAGCTCACCTACACCGACAAGCAAGGTGTTAAACATACTGAGCAGTTTGACTATGTACTGGCTGCAACCGGGCGAGTACCAAACACCGATAAGCTAGGGTTAGAAAACACCGGCATAGAGCTTGATGAGCGTGGCGTACCACTAGCCGATGCCCACACTATGCAATGTGGCGACTCAAACATATTTATTGCCGGCGATGCCAGTAACATGATCCCACTGCTTCACGAAGCATCCGATCAAGGAACAATCGCAGGGCAAAACGCAGGCCGCTACCCTCAAGTGCGTGCTGGTTTACGTAGAGCTAAAATTGCCGCTGTGTTTAGCGACCCACAAATAGCCATGGTTGGTGAAAGCTTTAAAGAAATTAGCCAACGATTAGGAAGCTGTGATTGCTTTGAAATAGGCGAAGTTAGCTTTGAAAACCAAGGTCGCAGCCGCGTTATGCTGAAAAACAAAGGGCACATGCGCGTATATGCCGAGCACGGTACCGGTTTGTTTTTAGGTGCTGAATTTATAGGCCCACAAGCAGAGCACATTGCTCACTTACTTGCATGGGCTGTACAAAACAAAATGACTGTATCACAAATGCTAGATATGCCTTTTTATCACCCTGTTATTGAAGAAGGCCTGCGCACGGCACTGCGTGATTTAAACGCCAAATTAAAATTTGGCCCAGACATTCTTAACCATTGTATGGAATGTGGCCCAGGCGCATAACACATCACTAATACACACTTGCTACTCAAAGCCAAAACCATTGTTTTGGCTTTTTTTTATGTTAAAAACGGGTATATAAAATGGCGTTTAAACTGCTACACTCAGATTAATAAACAAACAAAAATGGACCGAAAATGAGCAATAATAAATATAGACTTGTCACTCGAAGCGATTTTGACGGCCTAGTGTGTGCCGTATTACTTAAAGATTTAGATTTAATCGACGATATTTTATTTGTGCATCCAAAAGACATGCAAGACGGTAAAATAGCCATTACCAGCAACGATATTACCACTAACCTCCCCTATGTTGCCGGTTGTCATATTGCATTTGATCATCACTTGAGTGAAGCCGTTCGTAACGCAAGCAATATAAAAAATCACATTATTGACCCAGATGCGCCCTCTGCGGCACGCGTTGTATACGACTATTATGGCGGTGCAGAGAAATTCCCTAATATTTCAACTGACATGATGGAAGCGGTCGATAAAGGGGATTCTGCACAATTTTCAAAAGACGAAATTTTAAACCCAACAGACTGGGTACTGATGAACTTTATTATGGATGCGCGCACAGGACTTGGCCGTTTTCGTGAATTCAAAATTTCTAATTACCAGTTAATGATGAAGTTAATTGACGCCTGTAAAGATCACAGCATAGAACAAATACTAGCAATGGAAGATGTTGCCGAGCGTGTTGCGTTATACCACGAGCACAACGCACAAGCTAAAGAGCAAATAGACCGCTGCTCATCAGTACACGACAACTTAGTGGTACTCAATTTAACCGAAGAAGAAACCATTTACGCTACTAACCGCTTCGTTATTTACGCCATGTTCCCCGAGTGTAATATCTCAATTCATAAAATGTGGGGGCTTAAAAAGCAAAACGTAGTGTACGCCATTGGTAAATCAATCACCAACCGTAGCTCAAACACCAATGTGGGCGAGTTATGCCTTAAATATGGCGGCGGCGGCCATTTAAATGCTGGCACTTGCCAAGTAGAAACCAGCAAAGCTGAAGAAGTATTGAGTGAGCTGATTGCTACAATTACCAGTGATGGCTGAGTTATAGCTTCGGGGTTCGGGGTTCGGGG
>NZ_PNCN01000013.1:0-53291 GCF_005886135.1 Pseudoalteromonas sp. S4741
AAAATTGTTCACCCCCCCCCCCTAAACACATACCCTTTTGCAAAAGTAATCCTAAATAGAGTTGCCAACTCAACCAGCACTTTATCTTCTAAATCATGGCCGTATTCATCATTTATTTGTTTAAAGTGGTCAAGATCAATTAAAAACAAGTACAACTGTGACTTGTCTTTTATCTCCACTTCAAAATAATGACTGACAGATAAACGGTTTCCTGCGCCCATGAGAGGATCAAGTAAGGCCAAGTTTTTAAGTCGCTTAGAAAATTCGGCCCTATTTTCTTCAAAAACATGAGAAATGACCCATATAATAATATAAATAAACAGTAAGTTGAGCGCTTGGTTAAAAGAGGAAAAAGAAGGGCTTGGTAATTTATAAAGCAACACTGATGATTGCATAACCAAAAGTGTGGCCGATAACACAATACCGTATTTTCGACCAAGAAGTAGATAATACAAAATGGGTAAAGAAAACGCCCACAAAAACAAACCATTTTTAAGTGGTGCCAAAAAGGTTCCACATAATATAACGAGCGTTACAGTCATACAAACCGTTATGGCATACCAATTTCGTTGCTTGTTTTTAACCAATGGTATAAAAGCATAAAAACAAAGTGCGGAAATTACACTTCTAAGCCACCTACAATATAAAAATGATTTTTTGATAGGTTAAACACAGCAAAAATAAATGACAGCAAACCTAAAAATAAACACATCCATTTTAAGACATGCTTACGTAATATTTTTGTACTGTTGAGAGCGGCTATATCCATAAAAGACTTAAATCAAAGCTACTGGTTTAAATTAACCCTGAAATGCAATAATTACAACCTTACGCTTAACAACCATCTTTAAAATAAGCAAAAAGGACTGGTTAAATGCAGCTATTCTGTAAGCAATTCATTAACTGTGCCAACTAAGTCAGCAAACTCCTCATCAACATGTGCAATTTGTTTAGGGCTTAAGGTTTGATTTAATTTAACCAGCAACTGTGCGTATGCCCTTAAATTTTCCTCATTTCTCTCAATGAGTTCAGCACTCATAAACAGCTCTCGTTCTGTAATGATAGTGCGTAACTGCTGCGCAAATTGGGCATCATCAAGGGTTTGCTGATTAAACAGTGCTTCAAGTGCACTTAACCGAGTTAGTTTATAGTCATACCATAAATTGCTGGTACTGATATATTCACTGTTAGCTTGTGACACTAGCGTTCGCTGCTCTGAGGTGAGCTTACCAAGCCATTGTACGTAGTAGTCTAGTTGCCTGTCTAAACGAGACTGCTGATGCTCCTCTTTGGTTAATGAAGCGTGCTCTTTTATTTCATCATTAATTTGCTCACGAATGTTTTCTACCATTTCACTGCGTTGTGATGGAGTTAACGTTTTTGCCAGCTCAATTAAGGGATCACTCGCGTACAAAAGTAAATTACGCCAATGCTGCTTTACCTGTGTTATTTTTGCCATCAACTGCGCTGTATCGGCTTGTTTATCGAGCAACTGCCTTAAGTCGAGTAAATCGGCTTTATATTTTGGTAACTCAACCTCTCGGTGCCAATCTCGGGTGTTATTAATAATCACTTTTAACTGCGTTGATTGGCTTTTGTTTAAGTCGACATAATCGTCTATCCAAAACGAAGACAGCCAACCAAGGTTGTTATAAGCAAAGGAGGTAGAACAACTGGCAATAAACAATAAACTGGTTATAAAAATAATTTTGCTTAGTTTTATATTTTTTAAATTATTTAACATTAACAGACCCCGTTTTATGATGCTTTGGTTGCCAAAAATCATCATAAGTAATTATGTAAGCTATTGCTCGCTTTTATTTTTTTCATTTTTCTATAGAATCGCAAGCTAACGCAATTTATATCATGACTATGTGCTTAAGTTTAGAATTTTTGAGCTATAGTTAAAGCTACTTGTTAATACGTTTGTATACCTAGGTTATAAACGTTGGCGTTATTAATTTAGCTCATAATTTTTTACCTATCCCCAATAGATTCACTAGGTAAGTTTTACTTTTATGGCGCTTACATAGAACGACAACTAATTTGGAGACATGCTTATGTCACAGTCTAATTTTAAAGCACTGCTACTGGCCGGTATTATGCTCGCTACCCCTCTTGCCCATGCTGGACTAGAAGAAGGGATCAGAGCTGCTAATGCGGGTGAATTTGAAGAAGCACTTAAAGAGTTTAATTATTTAGCTGACAAAGGCTATGCACCGGGTATTTACGAATTAGGTAAGCTATACGAAGGTGGCCATGGCGTTACCCGTGATTATTACAAAGCAGCTGAGCTGTACCAACAAGCCGTTAAAAAGAACCATGTAGATTCAATGTTTGCACTTGCGGTTTTATATGATGAAGGTAATGGCGTTAAATTAGACAAACAAATGGCCATAACCTTATTCGAAAAAGCAGCCAATAAGAACCTTCCCGCAGCACAGTATAACTTAGGTGTAATGTACGCAAATGGCGATGGTGTTAGCCAAGATTATAAAGTCGCCAGAACATGGTATGAAAAAGCCGCTGCTAATAATTATACATTGGCGCAGTTTAATTTAGCACTGATGTATTTTGAAGGCTTAGGAATGCCAAAAAATCTTGAAATGTCGTATGTGTGGAATACCATTGCCGAGTATAACGGCAACATGCAAGCGAGTCACAGCCGTAAACTTGATGAACGTACTATGCTTCCTAAAGAGGTAGCTGAGGCCAAAGAAAAAGCCGATGCAATTTATACCAAAATTTTAGCGGGTACTTATGCTGGCGAAGGACGCCTGTTTTAAGTTAGCTATTATAAAAGCTGAATGAAGTGATTCATTCAGCTTTTCTGTTTTAAGCGTTGCAGGCTATTTTACATAAAGCCACTTTAGCACTTTGATCAGTAATTTATTTTGTTTAAGTAATAAACCAATGCGCGGGTTAACCGAGCCAGAGACTAAGGTATTTTTTGCATGGCTAAAGGTGAGAAAACCTTCTTTGCCGTGATAATGCCCCATCCCCGAATGCCCCACGCCACCAAACGGCACATCATCGGCAGCTACTTGTATTAATGTGTCGTTTACCGCAACTGTTCCGCTGAGTGTTTGCTTAATAATGTACTGTTGCGCCTGTTTATCTTGACCTAAAATGTAAAGGGCTAATGGGTGGTCGCGTAATCGAATATAATTAAGCACGTCCTCTAATTTGTCGTAACTCATAATGGGTAAAATGGGACCAAATAGCTCTTCTTGCATTAATGTCATCTCATCTGTTACGTGCGTAACAATATGCAGACCCATACGATGCTTTTCGCCATCTTGCTGGTTTTGTTCAAGCGGTTTAGTAATTTTAGCGCCTTGCTCTTGTGCTTGCTCTAAATAACCTAGCAAACGTTGATAATGTGCAGGGCTTATAATCGAGGTCAGGTTTTTGCCTTCTACACCTTGCTTAAAGTGTTTTTTATAAAGGGTACAAAGCGCTTTAATGAATTGATGCTCTAATGCTTTAGGAACAAACACGTAGTCAGGCGCTACACATATCTGCCCTGCATTGGCCATTTTTCCAAATAATAAAGCACGCGCGGCTTTATTTACGTCTGCTTTTTCTAACACAATGACGGGCGATTTTCCGCCGAGCTCTAATGTTACCGGCGTTAAATTTTTACTGGCCGCAGCCATAACTAACTTGCCAACAGCCGTCGAGCCTGTAAACAGCAAATGCGCAAATGGCAATGATGAAAACTCACTTGCCACGTCGCTACCACCTTGAATAATGGTGCAGTGTTGCCTTAATTCACCTGCAAATATTTTTTCAATAACGGCATTGGTGTTAGGCGTAAATTCACTGAGCTTTAACATCACCCTGTTACCCGCTGCAATCGCAGTAATAACAGGTACCAATGCTAGTTGAATAGGATAGTTCCATGGTGCAATCACACCCACCACACCAATAGGCTGATAGGTGACACTTACTTTTGAGGGCCATAAGCTTAACCCCGCGCTGCGATGACTAGGCTTAGACCAGCGAGGTAGCTTTTTAATAATATGCGCAAGTCCCTGCATGGTGGGCAAAATATCTCCCACAAAGGTATCGAACGCCGTTCGGTATCCAAAATCTTTAGATACTGCAGCAATCAAGTCTTGCTCTAACGTTACAATGTTAGCGCGTACTTTCTTGAGTAAAGCAAGACGTTGCTCAATGGGTAAATAAGGGGTGTCTTCAAAAGCATGCTTTAGTTCATTAAATTGCGAACGCAAAGATCCTGTAGATAATGTGTCAGTATTCAAAATAAGCTACTCGATTTATAACGTTTTCAAGACTATAACCTTGTTCTGTTACTCGAGCAATAAAGAGTGATTTTGCAACACGAGGAAAAGGATTGCAAAAACACTCAACAGGTTGGTTGGAACGCATACCGATGCACTGCTTTTGTGTGCATCGGTTATCTGTTTTGTTAGTTGATTAAAGTGGGTTATTAAAAACCAAAAACTTGGGCTGCTATGGTCATTGTTACTAAGGTAATTAAAACAATAGCGACAATATTTAACACAAAGCCAGCACGGATCATGTCTTTCATTTTAATTTCACCCGAGCCAAACACAATCGCATTGGGTGGTGTGGCTACTGGCATCATAAACGCACAACTACACGCAATCGCAGCTGGAATAACCCACACTAACGGGCTGCCTGTTACTGACTCAGCAACGGGGCCTAGCAGTGGTAAAAAGCCTGCTGCAGTTGCCGTATTACTGGTTATTTCAGTTAGGAACGTAATCAGCGCAACCACAACAAGAATGCTCATTACTAATGGAATAGTACTCGCCCCTTCAATCATATTAGCAATGTAATCAGCTAATCCTGATGACTTTATTTGCGAGGCAAGTGTTAATCCGCCACCAAATAAAAGCAACACACCCCACGGCACTTTAGCGGCACTTTCCCAATCTAAAATACGCGCATCGCTGCCTTTATTTGCCGGTAGTACAAACAGTAGTAATGCTGCAGCAATAGCAATACCGGTATCTGAAATTTTAAGCCCGGTAACATCACCTAATAAAGGTCTAAATATCCAACAAATAGCGGCAAGCACAAATACAAACAACACGCCCTTTTCAGCACGCTGCATTAGACCTAAGTCTTTTAATTGTGAAGAGAATACCGCTTTGGTATCAATACGCTTGTTCGCTTGTACATTCGCATCGACTTTATAAGTGAATTTAGTTAACCAAATCCAGCTGATCAGCAACATACCGAGCGCTAATGGCACACCAACAATCATCCACTCGGCAAAGCCAATTTCAATCTGATAACTGTCTGATAGGTACGCAGCCATTAATGCATTTGGTGGAGTACCAATTAATGTAGCAATACCACCAATACTTGCGCCATAAGCAATCGACAGTAAAAGGGCTTTACCAAAACCTTCATTACTAGGATCTGAGCTTTTAACTAAATGGGTAATAGATAAAGCGATAGGAAGCATCATTACTGCGGTAGCGGTATTAGACATCCACATTGATAAAAATGCAGTCACTAACATCATCGCTAAAATTTGTAAGCTTGGTTTTTTACCTGCATAACGCATTGTTTTTAATGCAATACGCTTGTGTAACCCCCAACGCTCCATCGCTATTGAGATTAAAAAGCCACCTAAAAATAAAAAGATCAGCGGATGCGCATAAGGCGCTGCAACACTTTTTATCGCTGCTATATCAACAATTGGCGAAATCACTAAAGGGAGTAACGCAGTAGCAGGAATAGGCACTACCTCACTCACCCACCACGAGGCCATCCAAAATGCTAAGCCTGCGGTTTTAAATGCTGCCGCCGACATCCCTACTGGCGGCTCAACTAAGCAAGTAAGTAGCATGACACATGGGCCAAGTAACAATAACAGCCATTGCATAAATGGCTTTTTATTCGCGTTATTTTCTAAAATACGTTTTGTCATTTGTTTAGCCCTTAAAATTTATATTTAAGACCAAGTGCAACACTGCTATCAGCATTTTCTTCTAGGTCTAGGTCGAGGTCAGTGTATAAAAGGTAAGCTGTGGTTTGCTTGTCAAATACATAATCTACACCCGTGGTCCACTGGGTAGCGTCTGATGTTTGACGTAGTTTTGAATCATCTTTTGCAAATTGTACTTTAGGTACCCATTTGTCTAACTTATAGCTTGCGCTTAGTACATAACCGTTGCCAGACTTAGCGCCGTCAATCGATTCTGAATGCTGGTACAATGCCCCTAATTGTAATTTTTCAAACTTATACACACCCGCAATACGGCTTGCTTTTATGTTATTAAGCGAATCGACATGGCTGATTGAAATAGAGTAAGGTGTTTTATTTAAATTACGGTCGCCGTAAATTAGCGTAGCAGCAAATCCTGCTTCGTTATCTTTGTTGTCATCTTTTGGTGCATAGGTAAATGAAAACTGCGCGTTATGCCAATACTTAGAGGTATAGGTGATGGTATCGCCTAAGCGGTCTTGCCCTGCAATTACTTGAGCAATATCAGCTTGGGTTTCGTTAAAATTATCAAGCTTACCTTCTGAATATTTAAAGCGCGTGTCGTTTCGCCCAACCACCACTTCACCAAATGCGCCTTTTAGGCCCAAGTAAGTATTGCGTGCTGCAAAAGGCTCATTGGTATCGTCGTGTTCAAAACCTTTTACTTGAACTTCGTATTTAAATACCGCGGTAAAATACTCATTTAATTTATGGTCACCTTTAATGCCAATACGCGAAAAAGGGGCATCTATTTGCGTGCCTTCGTCAGCGTAACGCATTATGCCTGTATCGGTGTTAGCAATTTGTACTTCGGCTTTACCATACACTGTGTAGTCTGCTGCAAAAGTGGTTGCAGGTAACGTGGCAGCACTGCATAACGCAGCAAGTACTGAACCTTGGAATATATTGTTTTTCATTATGTGTCTTAATTATGTGATGCTACTTGTTGTCTGCACCTACAAAGCAAGAACATGACCAACTAAAAAATAATAAATACTTTCAGTAATTTAAAAAATAAAGGTTTAAAAATAAACATTGAAATGTGCGGGTTTCCACACATAAAAAACACTCAATATCACCATTTCCACCCATTAATCGGTGAACATATCTCGATTAAGGTTATATTTACTCATTTTATCGTAGAGGGTTTTACGCGCAATTTGTAAGGTTGTCATGGTGTCTTTAATGCTGCCATGGTTAAGCTCTAGCGCCTCTTCAATTAAGGAGTGCTCATAAAAGCTGACCTTTTCGGCTAGGCTCAAATCTAATGATAGCGTGCTGTTGCTTGAATCACTTTGTGCAAATGCCAGATCGGGGCCTAGCAATACCGCGCGCTCGGCTTGATTTCTCAATTCCCGCACATTGCCAGGCCAATCGTGCGCTAGTAAACGTTGTTGTAGTTCTATATTGAGCGCCCCTAACGGTTTATGGAAGCGGGTCGCAGCAATAGAACTAAAATGCTTAAATAACAGTGGAATATCTGCTTTTCTGTCTCTCAATGCAGGAATACTGACTTTTACTAAACTCAATCGGTAATATAAATCGGCTCTAAACTCACCTTTTTCTACCAGCGAAAGTAAATCGACTTTGGTGGCTGCGACAATACGAATATCAAGCTCTATCGCTTTATTAGCACCAACGGGGGTTACTTTTCGCTCTTCAAGCACCCGTAGTAATTTAACTTGAAGTGATAAAGGAGTGCTTTCAATTTCATCTAAAAAAACGGTGCCGCCTTGAGCAAACTCAAATTTACCTTTGCGATCGTGTGTTGCGCCAGTAAAGGCTCCGCTGATAGCCCCAAACAGTTCGCTTTCTATTAATTGCTCTGGGACTGCGCCACAGTTAATAGCCACAAACTGACAGCTTGAACGGTTACTATGATCGTGTAAATAGCGAGCCACTAATTCTTTACCTGTGCCAGTTTCACCTTCAATTAACACATCAGCCGGGGTATCAATCACTGTATTGAGTAGGTTCATCATATGCTGCATTTTAAGCGTATCACCTAAAATACGTACACCGGGCGCCGACGTTTTCTCAACCGCGCGCTTCAGCGCTCTGTTTTCCATTACTAAGGCACGTTTATCTGAGGCTCTGGCAATACAATCTAATAAATTTTCGTTCAGTGGTTTTTCAAATAAATCATACGCGCCCAATTGCATCGCTTTTACCGCAACAGAAACATCAGCATAACCGGTTAAAAATATCACTGGTAGTTCGCTATCGAATGCTTTTACCTGCTCAATAAACGTTAAACCATCCATAGTGGGCATGTTTATGTCACTAAGTACAATGCCACAAAAACTGCGATTTAAGCGACTTAAGGCAACACTTGCATCACTAAAACACTGTACCTCATACCCCTCGAGCGTTAATAGCTGATTCAATGAATCGCGGATCATCGCTTCATCATCAATAACAATAATCTGTTTGCAAACAACGGCTTCAATCATTTTTAGTGGCCTCTATGCTTGATAAACTAATAATAAATTGCGCACCGCCTTCAGGGCGATTATGTGCAGTTAAGTACCCATTAAATGATTCAATAATTTGCTTTGAAATCGACAAGCCCAGCCCTAACCCGTTACTTGATTTGGTACTATAAAAAGGTTCAAAAATAGACCCCAACACATGATGCTCAATACCAGGGCCACTATCTAATATAGAAAGCTTAACGCGCTCTTCAAAGCATTCAACATCAAAACTGAGCTCTCTAACTGGCTCACCTTTCATTGCCTGTGATGCATTGGTGATCACATTAACCAATACTTGTTCAAACTTTAACGCATCGACCCACACCGTGATCTCTTGCGAAAACTGCGGTGCACTTACGTTAACATCGTCTTGTTTAAGTTGCGGATGGGTGATCATCAACGCATTGTTTAATAACGCCGATAGTGGATGGGGTCGCAGTTGCATGGCCGCCGGTTTACTAAAGTGTTTAAGCTGCGCCACTATTTTATGCACCCGCTCTACCAAATTCTCGATAATGATTAAGTTTTCATTTAATGCGTTGAGCTTTCCCTTTTTTAGGAAAATTTTAGCACTGGCTAAATAGGTGTTCATTGCGCTGAGCGGTTGGTTAATTTCGTGATTAATGCCCGCACTCAATTGCCCAATAGTGGCTAATTTTGCCGACTGTACTAATGCGGTTTGGGCTTTTTCGAGTGCTTGAGTACGCTCTAGTACTTCGAGCTCTAAACTGTGACGCGAATACAGTAATTTTTTATACCCGGCAAAGCGTGCCAATAAGCTATATCCAACAAAAATAAACACCCAATAAAATAACACTAGCCATAGTAATCTAGGCACCTGTAAGGCGTTAATGTTTGAAATATCAACAAGCACTGTCATGGTTGCATTCAGATGAGTTAAGGGTCTTGAGGCGGCAACGTATTCATCTTCAGCAATTTTAAATTGCTCAATGCCTTGGCTTTTGTAGCGCTGTTGCTTAATTTGTAGCGGTTGATGATCTAAGTAAGCACGGCGCTGTTTAATATCACGACGCGCGGTAATATCAAGCTCTGTAAAACTATTTAAACGCCATGCGGGTTCATCTGACATGGCAATAATATTATCGGCAAGTTGCAAATAAAAATGGCTTCCTTTTGAAGTATTTAAAAGCGAACGATCGTTTTCAAATTTAGCGACATTAGTTTTAAGCGCCACCACGCCAATGGCTTTTCCATCTAGGTAAATAGCTTGGGAAAAATAAATTCCGCGCTCTTTTGAGCGCTGACCAAGTGCAAAGTATGCGACCTTTTCACCGGCAAACGCTTGTTTAAAATAAGGTCTAAATGCAAAGTTACTACCTAAAAATGTATAGTCGGTTTGCCAGTTACTACTGGCAATAACATCGCCATGAGTATCTAGTATGTATACATCTGAGGCACCACTGGCTTGTTGAATATCAGCAAGGTAATTGTTAATTGCATTAAAGTGTTGTGATTCATTATTAGTAAAACGAATCAATACGTTATTTTCAATTAGCAGCTGAGGGATAGCCGCAAATCGAGCGAGTTCGTTATCGATATAATTATTTAATTGGATGACTTGTTGATCAGCTTGAATTTTGGCTTGCCCTAAATCATAAGCACGACCAAACGAAAAGGTGATCACCAATAATAGTACTAACAATATACAGGCAAAAATAATTTTTTTGGGGATGGAGAACATAAACGCCTATGACAACTATGATGCCAATAATAAGTAATAGCCAATATTGTAACGAGTTATCCCCCTTTGCAGAAGAAACTTTTTGTTAACAATTATACTGAAACTAAAAAACCGTGAAATATTACATTCCACGGTTTAATCACCTTTTAAGGTGTGCTGTTTTAGCTTAATTTACGCTTTTGCAACGACAGGTTTGTCTTTAAAATATTTGTATAAGCCAATTAATGAGGCTGCAATCCAAAATATTTCAATCACAAAGCTTGCTAAGTTAAAGTTATAACAAAGGCTAATAAGTAACAAAATAGCGCCACTTAAATTCATTAAGTTATACGTTAAACTTTTAGGTGAAACTTTATTTAGTTGCAGCAAAAAAAATGAACCAACCACTAAAAAAGTACCACTCATACCAACAATATCAAATAAAAGTGCGATCACACGTCTATCCTTTTCCATTTTAAAACCCAACTGACTGGCCCAATCCATGGGGAGGGTTTTTTTCAATCATTGAAACAGCAAAACCAGCGAAGCTTACCAGTGAAATAAAAGCAAACAAGGGCTTATGTCCGCCCCGCACTACTTTAGGCTATAAACGAAAGGTTTATTTAAAAGTAACTTTACCACCAATCATTTTATAGGCAGGGGTTCCTCTTATAATTGTAGGGCGGGCAAAAGGTCGTTCACAGCCTGGGCATACGCATTCAGTATGGGTGTGATCTTGGGTTATTCTTTCTATAAAACATTTTACTAAAGCACCTTTGCCACCTTTACGGTATTTGAATAACGGTGCCTTACACCCAGAACAAAATATATCGACCGTTTTTGTAGGCCCTTTTTTATTGGGCTTAGCCATACTTCCTCAATAATTACTTTACGATTAGTTAATAGCATAATGCTATCACATCAGCGGTAGAAAATAATGAATGGCTGTTGCGCTAATATATTTTTTAAACAGTCGGTAGATAACTCTACTTTATAAACGATTCGCTTTAGGCTTTTATCGATAAACGGGTTAATTTAGCTGATAACACATTCATATTAAAAGGCTTTACGATAAAGCCTGACACTTTAGCATTAATCGCTTTTTTGACAGTCGAAGAACTATCTTCACAGGTCACCATAAGTACAGGAAGGTTTTTCAGCTCGGCATCTTTTCTAATATTATCAAGTAAAGTAATGCCATCCATTTTAGGCATATGAAGATCTGTTATAACCAAATCAAACATTTGATTTTGCAGTATGTTTAATGCTTGAAGCCCATCTGTGGCTTCAACAATATCTATATAATCTAACCTCCTTAACATATTAATTAATACATGACGCATTAACGGCATATCATCAACAACAAGTATTTTCATGCGTATGTTTTACCAAAATAGCTGCGAGCAAATTTTCATTAAAACAAAGTAAAGGCGACACGTCAATCTAAAAGGTATTAACAAAAACGTGTTATGTGTAGTAACAACATTAGTTAACAATACCTATTGCCGCAAGTAATCAGATGGATACTTGTATCCCCTTATTTTAGCTAAACAAAAGTTTAAAAAATTCCAAACGAAGCTTGGGTTATATGTGCTAAGCTTTTTGCACTTAGTGTTACTTCTAACCCTCGTTTTCCGGCACTAACATATATCATTTCAAAATCTAACGCACTGGAGTGTATGTATGTTTTTAGCCGCTTTTTTTGGCCAACGGGGCTAACTCCTCCCAAAATATAACCGGTACTCGCCTGCACTTTTTGTGGGTCTGCCATCATCACTTTTTTTACTGCACAAAGCTTCGCAAGCTGTTTTAAATTAACCTGCTGAGTGACGGGAGTCACCGCTACAATAAGCTGTTGCTCTGAGGTTTCTAGCACTAGGGTTTTAAATACTTGGGCGCTGTTAAGATTAAGCTTTTCAACCGCTTCGAGGCCGTAATTAGTATTGTTTATATCGTGCTCGTAACTAAGTATGTCAAACTTAATATCGCTTTTTTTTAGCTGCTCTATAGCGGGGGTCATCTGATAAAGTCCAAAAATAAATTCCCCTAATAATTTAGCACATTAAACATAAAAAAACGGCGCTAAAAAAGCGCCGTTTTTACTAAGGTCTATTGATCCTGCTCATTACTTAGTTAAGTCATCAAAAAACTTTTTAACCCCATCAAAAAAGCCTTGCTCTTTAGGGCGGTTTTTTGAGCTGTCTTTGCCCATACTTTCATCTAATTCTTTAAGTAAGGCACGTTGACGCTCGTTTAAATTAACTGGCGTTTCAATCACAACCTTACAAATTAAATCGCCTTGAGCGCCACTGCGTACTGACTTAACACCTTTGCCACGCATACGGAACATTTTGCCCGTTTGTGTTTCTGACGGTATTTTAAGCTTTGCACGCCCATCAAGCGTAGGCACTTCAATTTCACCGCCAAGGCCTGCAGTGGTAAAGCTTATTGGTACTTCACAGTATAAATTATTGGCTTCACGAACAAATATTTTGTGCTCACGAACAGATACTTGCACATACAAGTCACCTGCTGGTGCACCATGCATGCCTGCCTCGCCTTCACCTGATAAGCGAATACGATCGCCAGTATCTACGCCTGCCGGGATTTTAACCGATAGCGTTTTAGTTTTTTCTACACGGCCTTGTCCATGACATTTATTACAAGGATCTGAAATGATCTGACCTTGTCCATGACAAGTCGGACAGGTTTGCTGCACGGCAAAAAAACCTTGGCGCATTTGTACTTGGCCTGCACCATGACAGGTTGTACATGTCTTTGGCTTTGAACCCGCTTTAGCACCACTGCCATCACATGGTTCACAACTAACCCAAGTAGGTACTTTAATCTCAACTTCTTTACCACGAACCGCTTCTTCTAAGCTTAAGTCCATGTTGTAACGTAAATCTGAGCCACGTTGCTGGCGTGATTGACGTCGACCACCGCCGCCACCAAAAATATCACCAAATACGTCACCAAAAATATCACCAAAATCACCTTGGCCGCCGCCAAAGCCACCGTGACCACCGCCACCACCTTGTTCGAAGGCTGCATGGCCGTATTGGTCATACATTTGACGCTTTTGCGCATCAGTCAGTATTTCGTAAGCTTCTTTAACTTCCTTGAATTTAGTTTCAAGGTCTTTATCACCGGCGGTACGATCGGGGTGATATTTCATCGCTAAGCGTTTATACGCTTTTTTTATGTCTCGCTCACTCGCATCTTTGCTTACGCCGAGGACTTCGTAATAATCGCGTTTTGACATATCTATCACACTACTCTTTTCTATTTACAGCGTTAGCTGCTGGACAAACCGATAAATCATATCGATTTATCATTGAATTTTTAAAGCGTTTTATTCGCTTCTCTTTACATGCAAAAGGCGCGTTAAGCTTTAGCCTACGCGCCTCATGTGTTCATCCTAACTCAAACACTTGATTTGGTCATGTGTTTTAAATTAGCGAGAAGCGTTAGCAACAATTACTTGTCGTCTTTAACTTCTTCGAACTCTGCATCAACAACATCGTCATCTTGTTTAGCTGACTGTTGTTGTTCACCAGCGTCACCACCAGCTTGTTGTGCTTTAGCTTGAGCGATTTCCATTAGCTTTTGAGACTTTTCAACAAGCGCTTGCGTTTTCGCTTCAATCTCAGCTTTGTCGTCACTCTTAATCGCTGCTTCTAGGTCAACAACAGCCGCTTCAATCGCGTCTTTGTCTTCGCTTGGCAGTGCATCACCCGCTTCTTCAATTTGCTTACGTGTACCGTGAACAAGTGCGTCAGCTTGGTTACGTGCAGCTACTAACTCTTCAAACTTTTTATCGTCTTCAGCATGCGCTTCTGCATCACGAACCATCTTTTCAACTTCTTCATCGCTTAAACCAGAAGATGCTTGAATAGTGATTTTTTGCTCTTTACCTGTATCTTTATCTTTTGCAGATACATGTAAGATACCATCCGCATCAACATCGAATGTTACTTCGATTTGTGGCGTACCACGTTGTGCTGGGCGAATACCTTCTAGGTTAAATTGACCCAGAGATTTGTTGTCGCTAGCACGCTTACGCTCACCTTGTAACACATGAATGGTTACTGCAGATTGGTTGTCTTCTGCTGTTGAGAATATTTGCGATTTCTTAGTAGGAATCGTGGTGTTTTTCTCAATCAGTGCTGTCATTACTGACCCCATTGTCTCAATACCTAGAGATAATGGTGATACGTCTAGTAATAGTACGTCTTTCACGTCACCTGCAAGTACACCACCTTGAATCGCAGCACCCACAGCTACCGCTTCATCAGGGTTAACGTCTTTACGTGGCTCTTTGCCAAAGAACTCAGCAACTGTTTTTTGAACAAGTGGCATACGCGTTTGACCACCTACTAAAATAATATCGTTGATATCGTTCACAGATAGGTCAGCATCAGCCAATGCGCGTTTAAGTGGCTCAATTGACTTAGTTACTAAGTCTTCAACTAATGACTCAAGTTTAGCACGCGTTAGTTTAACGTTCATGTGCTTAGGACCTGATGCATCGGCAGTTACGTACGGAAGGTTAACTTCTGTAGATTGTGCTGATGAAAGCTCAATTTTCGCTTTCTCTGCCGCTTCTTTAACACGTTGCATAGCAAGCGGATCATTTTGTAAATCGATACCTTGGTCTTTCTTAAATTCAGCTACTAAGTAGTTGATTACACGGTTATCGAAATCTTCACCACCTAAGTGAGTGTCACCATTTGTCGCAAGTACTTCAAATGTGTGCTCACCTTCAACTTCATCAATTTCAATGATTGATAAATCGAAAGTACCACCACCTAAGTCGTATACCGCTACTACGTTTTCGCCACGGCTTTTATCCATACCGTATGCAAGGGCTGCAGCTGTTGGCTCGTTGATAATACGTTTTACTTCAAGACCCGCAATACGGCCCGCATCTTTTGTAGCTTGACGTTGTGAATCGTTAAAGTATGCCGGTACTGTGATTACCGCTTCAGTTACTTCTTCACCTAAGAAGTCTTCAGCCGTTTTTTTCATTTTTTTCAATACTTCAGCAGAAATTTGTGGTGCAGCGCGTTTTTCACCGCCTGCTTCTACCCATGCATCGCCATTATCTGCTTTGATAATTTTGAAAGGCATGATGCCGATATCACGCTGTACTTCTTCGTCTTCAAAGCGACGACCAATTAAACGTTTGATTGCAAATAACGTGTTTGTTGGGTTAGTTACCGCTTGACGTTTTGCAGGTTGACCTACTAACGTTTCACCGTCTTGCGTATAAGCAATAATAGACGGGGTTGTGCGATCGCCTTCCGCATTTTCAATAACACGTGCTTTGTCACCATCAAGTACTGCAACACAAGAGTTAGTAGTACCTAAATCGATTCCAATAATTCTACCCATGAATCTTCTCCAACTTCTAAATTCGTTAATACATTCGATGACTAGTTAATAGGGATGCCACAAAGTTAATTCAACTGTAAAAATGAAAAAAAACGCATTTTTTTTAATTTATTTACTAAATAACCCTAAAAAGAGTAGGGATTGCTGATTTTTTGTAATTTGGGAGCTTATTTTTTGTCTAGTCTGATGAGTTTGGGTGTGATATAAATTTAGCAAATAACAGCAAAAGGACATTATTTGTGCACTTTGAACAATTATTAAAACAAGCTGCCCAAGCGAGTCAGGAAACTGACCCGTTAACCAATACTATGCAGTTTCCTGCTAACTGGTGCCAAGGTCGTACTGCTTTTGGTGGCCTCTCTGCTGCGTTACTTTATCAAGCAATGCGCAATAAAGTTGATTCATCAAGAAGATTGCTTTCTTTAAGTACAAACTTTGTAGGGCCATTATTGGCTGAAAAACCGTTTTCATTATCGGTAGAAATATTACGTGAAGGTAAAAGCAGTACCCAAGTGCTCGCCAAGGCTATTCAAGATGATGCGGTGTGTGTCATCGTGCAGGCTTGTTTTGCAAAAAATCGTAACTCATCAAT
Organism: Pseudoalteromonas sp. S4741; assembly: GCF_005886135.1. NCBI lineage: Bacteria > Pseudomonadati > Pseudomonadota > Gammaproteobacteria > Alteromonadales > Pseudoalteromonadaceae > Pseudoalteromonas > Pseudoalteromonas sp. S4741. The sequence continues at coordinate 16,134 of NZ_PNCN01000013.1, forward strand.
TAATGTGCCGGTATCAAAGTCGTTAACCTTACACCCTGTAAACGAAGGCCATTGTTTAGGCTTTGTCCCTGGGAAAATGCCAGAGTTTTTTCAGCATGTTGATTTATGCCCACAGCAAGGCGCCATGCCGTTTAGTAGTGCGCAAACCTCTCACCTTGGTGGTTGGATGCGATTTAAACACAAGCCTGAAGAAATTACAGAAGCTCATGTTATTGCTCTTACTGACGCATGGCCGCCAACATTACTACAAATGTTTAAGCAACCAGCACCGGCTAGTAGCATGTCGTGGTATTTAGAGTTTGTACAAGCGCCTAATTTAGTGCCAAGTGAATGGTTGGGTTTTGAAGCAATCACTCATCATTCAAAAGATGGCTACGGCTTAGAAGATGGCTGTATTTGGTCACAATCGGGGGAGCTTATTGCACTCACCCGTCAAACTGTTGCCTTATTTGATTAATTAAAGAGCAGTGAAGTCGCGCTAAGTATATTGCTTATCTAAGTTAAGCATGATGATGCGATATTCACCACTTTGAATTATGTTGGCCAAGCCTTTATCAAACTGCAGTCTCAGCAAATCATTGTTAAAATACGCAGGCCTTGCCACAGATGGAAAAATAGCATGAATAACAAAATCTTTAGTGGCATTGGCTTTTTGATATTCCTTTAAATAGTGAAGAAATATAAGTCTATCGAGAATAATCGTATCAACCCACCCTGCCATTAAATGGTGTATCTGCGCTTGTTGATTGAATACTTCTTCATAGCCTCTCAAGTTCTCTAAGTTTTGACCAAATTCTTTAGGTAAATAAGCAGGCGCATTTTGAAATGCTAAAACACTTTTAGTCGCCAGATCGTAAATAGCATTAATAGTGAAGTTACTCTTTTTAAGACTCACTACCACATTCTCATAACTAACAACCGATTGGCTTCGATATATGCCAGCAATTAAAATACCCGAGTAATTCAATGCAATATCAACATGGCCTTGGTTCAATAAAGCATCTGCACGCTGATTTGACATGTAATGTACATCAACCTAATTTATGTCTTGATTATTAAGTGCTGTCTTTACAATCTCGAGCTGAATACCTGAATCATTTTCACTTATTACATAAGGCGCAACAGTCGGGTTAGCCGCAATAATGACTTGGTGCTGCTTAATACCATAAACAAATGCAAAACTATCGCCACATAAACACACTAAGGCCAATAAAAATACAATTTTCACTCTTTCACCTAATCCGTTTTTATTTTCAGTTATTGGGGTTACTTTTCTTTAGTAATTTAGCCGCAGCGTTTGTATTTAACTATTATTTATAGCAATATTTAAATTATTAAATTAATTACAAGCTAACATTTTGCAAACTGCCTGCCCAAGCTGTGATCTTATCATTGATATTCCCGAGATTAATGCCAAACAAGTGGCATTGTGCCCACGCTGTAGCCATAAGATCCGCGGTATTAACATAAACCATGACACTGAAATAGTCGCACTGAGTTTAAGCGCATTATTAATGTTGCTCAGCAGTATGTTTTATCCGTTTATCTCTTTTAGTAGTAATGGCATTACCCAAACTATTACCCTGCCCGACGCAGCACGGATTTTATTTAACTATGATAGTGACCTACTTGGCTTATTTATCGATATCAGCATTATTATTTTACCTATGAGTTTGCTGATTATTTTGATCCCTTTGCATTTAGGCGCACTCAAAGCACTGCCGCAAGCAGTTGCAAGAAAGCTATTAAAATTCACTTTAACGCTAGAGCCTTGGATCATGTCAGAAATATTTTTGATTGGTGTTTTAGTTAGCATGGTAAAAATAATGTCATTGGCTGAGGTTAGCTTTGGTATCAGCTTTTTTGCCTATGTGGGATTTGTTATTTTTTATATTAGTGCATTAACGCGTTTAAATCGTGCTAGGCTGTGGTCACAAGTAAGCCCTGTCACTACACTTCAAAATACTTCAAACACTGAGCGGGCTATTGATGAGAATATAAAAGCCTGCCATGTTTGCCATCAACTGAGCGTTGAATCAATCTGTCCTCGTTGCCACAGTAAAACGTATTTAAGAAACCCCTACAGCGTACAAAAAGCGGCTGCATGGTTAGTTACTTCTCTGATTTGTTATATTCCTGCGAATTTGCTCCCTATTATGTACACTATTAGCCTAGGGGATGAAACACCTGCAACCCTTATTTCGGGTGTTATTACGTTATGGAATAGCGGCTCATACCCTATTGCTATTATTATATTTTTTGCCAGTGTAGTGGTGCCATTAGCCAAAGCGCTTATTTTGAGCTTTTTGTGCTTTATGGTTACAAAACCTGCCAACCTGCATACAAAAGGTTACACAAAAGTGTATCAACTTACTGAATTTATAGGTAAATGGTCTATGATTGATGTGTTTGTTGTGGCTATATTAGTTGCACTAGTGCAACTAGGAAACTTAATGTCGGTTACACCCGGTTTGGGCATCGTCTTTTTTACCGTTATGGTATTATGCCAAATGATGGCGGCACACGCATTTGACCCTCGCCTACTGTGGGACTCACCAAAAATAATAACGCAGAGAATAAAGCATGATTAAAACAGCTAACGTAGCACAAAAACCAAGTATTTCTGCAATTTGGATCATTCCTGTGGTTGCCTTATTTGTTGGTGTTTGGATGCTTTATCAGTATCAATTAAATAAAGGGCAAACAATCTACATCACTATGCCCCAAGCCGAGGGGATTATTGCTGGTAAAACAGAAATTAAAGTGCGAAGTGTCAAAATAGGTCAAATTGATCACGTCCGCCTTTCTGATAGCCAAGACAGTGTAATAGCCCGAGCACAAATAGATAAAAACTATGATAATTTACTCACCGAAGATGCCAGTATTTGGGTAGTAAAACCACGCATTGATGAAACTGGGATCAGTGGTATGAGCACCCTACTTTCAGGGGTTTATTTAGAGTTTTCACCGGGAGAAAGTAACCAACTTAAAAAACGCTTTACCCTGCAAGAAGAGCCCGCATTAATTGGTAAAGATGTTCAAGGTGGGCGCTTTAAGTTACTCAGTTACAATGCTGAAGTACTTGATGTGAGTACTGGCATATTTTTTAAAAACTACAAAATAGGCCAAATAGAAACCGCCACCTTTGATTGGAAAAACCAAGCAATGCAATACGGTATTTTTATTAAAGCCCCCTATGAGAACCTGATCACCTTAAACTCTATTTTTTGGGTTAACTCAGGTATTGAAATAGATCTCTCTGCTGATGGCATAAATATTAACACCGGTTCACTAAGCAAATTATTAAAAGGCGGTATTTCTGTTGGCTTACCTGATCAGCAAGCCCCTGGCGATTTAGCACAAGATGGTCATAGCTTTTCTTTGAGTCAAAGTTATAAGCAAGCTTTAGAAGAGCGTTTTTATGATTTTGATTATTACCTTATTGAATTCGAACAATCGATTAGAGGACTCCGTGTTGGTGCGCCAGTTGAGTATAGAGGTACACGCGTCGGCACAGTGGTTGAAGCGCCCACCAATGTAATTATAGATGGGAAACCGGCTCATTTTCGCGCCAAAAATACCGCAGTTCCAGTATTGATAAAAGTAGAATATGGTCGTTTATACCATATCACCTCGGTAGCAAAAGAGTATTGGAAAACAAGCGTTAACGAGTGGATTAAAAATGGCATGAGAGCGTCACTTAAACCGGGTAATTTGCTAACCGGTGCAGTTTACGTCGATTTTGACTTTTATACCGACACCCCAAAAAGCGAGCTTAAAAAACTTGCTCAATACGATGTATTTCCTAGTGTATCGAGCGGTATAACGGTACTTGCCGATCAAGTATCGGATGTACTTAATAAAGTGAATAACTTAAAAATTGAAGACAGTTTAGCCAAAATGCAAACTACGTTTAGCGAGTATCAAGCTCTGGCCAGTGAGATGCGCACATTATTAAATAAGCCCGATACCCAAAATTTACCCGGTGACTTTAATCGTAATCTCGAAAAAATAACCAAAAGCATGGAACAGTTTGAAATAACCATGCGCCAGTTTGACAAAACCATGGCAAGCTATCAAGCAGGCTCTCAAATGCACTATCAACTTGAGCAAACACTGCTACAAATTAAGCGTTTAACAGAAGAGTTTCAGCCTCTTACTCGTGGCTTAAACGAGCAACCTAATATGCTCATTTTTGACAAATCACTACCTAACGATCCACAACCGAGGAAGCAATAATGAAAGCACTATTTTTACTTTTAACGGGTGTGATCTTTATCAGTGGTTGCAGCTCTGCTATTCAAACAACAATTCAGTATTACCAATTTGAGCAGCCCATTAATGACTCTTCGCGAAATGTGCAAGATACACAGGCACAACTGCGCGTGCAAACAGTCACCTTAAGAGGCGCATTGAATAACCGGGGTATTGCTATGAAAGTAGATAGTAATCAAATCCATGCTGCTAATTATCATCTATGGGGCGAGTCGCCAGATGTTATGCTCAGTGCCAGCGCGCAGCAAACATTATTTAATACCATGACAAACTGGATGGTTATTAAAGGCTTACCCGTTATTACCGACCAACAGCAACAAACATTTTACGAATTAGAATACGAACTACACCACTTTAACGGTGATCTGCAAGGTAATGCAGATATTTCAGGTCTATGGCGTTTATACTACACTCACCCAGAATCGGGTAGGCGTTTACTAGGCATCCATAATTTTTCATCTGTTATGCCAATCGATGCTGATGGCTATGATTCATTGGTGGCTACTCTTGAAAAAATGTGGCAACAAATCAACATCCTTGCGGCAAAAGAAATTGAAAAAGCGCGAATTTAATATTTCTCTGTATTAAGTAAATATACATCTACCGCAATGTTAGTGCTTTCTATTATAACTTGACCTTGGGTTTTAAAACCGAGCTTTTGTAATACATTTTTTGATGCGCGGTTATCACAACGGGCGATCGCCGTAACCTGTTTAATCCCTAAGTTTTGTCTATGGTTTAGCAAGGTATTTGCCGCTTCAAAAATATAGCCCTTTTTTTCAAAACCGTCTTTTAGCGCATACCCTAAGTCAGGATATTGCAGAACAGCTCGCTGATAAAACCCAACAATACCAACTAGTGTTTCATCCTGTAATGCGATTATATAAGGCCCAAAGCCATGCTGCTTATGAGCAGATATAAAACTGTCTTTAATGTATTTTTTAGCGTCGTCTAAGGTATAAATACCTTTATCACCAATGTATTTAGTGAAATTAGCCTGATTAACCAACTTAAGTAACTCCGCCGCATTTGCTATTTGTGCGAAGCGTATGTGTAAGCGCTCTGTTGTAAAAGCAATATTCAAAATAACTCCTGATAATATTTTTCACGACCCGATATTTTTTTATTGACTGAAATAAAAAAGAAGATTATTTTTGCGCCGATGTTTTTAAAGGCACAACAATAGCGGCATGCATTCCTTGCGCCGGCTGGCGCCAAAGCCAACGCGTTTCACTAAAACTATTAATTTAACATAATTTTTTAAGTGCCCTTCACGCGTGCAAAAGCAGTGACTTGGAAGATGATTTAACAACGAACTTATCATCTTCTTTGTTTTTGTATAAGCAGTTTACTTTTTAAATCTGCTTTTAATTTTGTGATCTTATAAATGCTTGAACCTTCTGCGTTAACTCTACTGCCGCCTGCGGTAGTGGTTGTATTGGCTGTTGTTTTACGCCGCCCTATTTTATCATTGCTGATTGGTGCATTAGTTGGCTTTATTTTAGCTGACCCTAGCAAAGTTCTCTCAAATTTTGCCAGCACATCACTCAAAGTAATGACAGATGAAACCATTGGTTGGTTAATACTTGTGTGTGGCGGCTTTGGTGCGCTTATTGCCTTATTAGTGCGTACTGGAGGGGCTTCTGCGTTTGGTAGTTTGGCTTTAAAGTACACCCGAGGTAAACGCTCCTCCTTATTTATGACCTTTTGTTTGGGTGTCGTGATATTTATTGACGATTATTTAAACGCGCTTACCGTGGGTGAAACCATGAAGCGGATCACCGACAAATTTAAAGTGAGTCGTGAAATGCTCGCTTACGTTGTTGATTCAACGGCAGCGCCTATTTGTGTACTCGTCCCTTTGTCAACGTGGGCTGTATTTTTTGGTGGCCTGTTAGTGGATAACGGCATCGCAGAAGAAGGCAAAGGCATTGCCGTTTATATTCAAGCCATTCCGTATATGTTTTATGCCTGGTTTGCGGTGTTGACTGTGGTGCTGGTTATTGCCGGCGTGATCCCTACTTTTGGCCCAATGAAAAAAGCCGAGCAACAGGCGCTAAGTCACGCTCCTATTTTAGAGCCTGCGATTTATACTCAAGTACAAACCGCCGATGAATATGCAGTAAAAGCAGCGGAAGAACACTTTGAAGATGCGGATCCTAAAGGTAAGTTATATAACTTTTTGTTGCCGATTTTTTTATTAGTCGCATTTACCGTATATTTTGAAATAGATGTGTACAAAGGTCTATTAGCGACAATGGCTGTCACTTTGCCATTTTATGCGTTACAAAAATTAATGAGCTTTAGCGAAATGATTGAGCGTATGCTGGATGGTTTTAAAAGTATGATCCCCGCAATTGGAACCGTGATTGCCGCCTTTATTTTTAAAGATGTATGCGACTTAATTGGCTTACCACAATTTGTGATTGGCAGCTTAAGCCCGTATATGACCGCTGGCTATTTACCTGCGGTGGTATTTATTGCGATGTCGATATTAGCGTTTGCGACGGGTTCAAGTTGGGGGATTTTTGCGGTTTCAATTCCTATTGTCATGCCCCTTGCGACGGCGGTTGATGCAAATATTCCATTGGTGATTGGCGCATTACTTTCAGCGTCTTCATTTGGTAGCCAAGCCTGTTTTTACTCTGATTCAACCGTACTAGCAGCACAAGGCTCTGGCTGTAATTTGATCAGTCATGCTATAACGCAATTACCTTATACCTTAATTGCTGCAGGCTTTGCCATCATTGGCTTTTTACTTATGGCCTAACATGGCAATGGTAGCCATTTTACTAAAACCATAATTAACGCCGTTAAAACAAAACCCAGTCAACAATGGCTGGGTTTTGTTTGGTTTTTGAGTAATTTCAACTTACTTTTGCAATTTTATATCGCTGTAGTAAGCATCTAAACTTGTCACTTTAGTTTGGTTTGGCAAATCAGCAAACTCGCTATCACTAAACTTACTGCCACGTAATTGCACATTTAAGCGTGCTGCTTGTGGATTTAACATGGTTTGCTGGTAGTAGTCTTTAATATCAGCAAGGGTGACTTTTTCTACTTCTGCAATTAACTTTTGTTTTGAATCAAAATCAAAGTTCTCACGGTACCAATCGTTAATCAATGGACTCATTTCGTCGCTTAAATTCTTTGGCTGTTCTTTTAACGAAACCAAAGTTGCATTTTTAAGCTGTGCAAATGTTTCTTCACTCATAGCATTAAGCTCAGAAGCGTACTCTTTTTTGAACTTATCAAAGCGTACTTGAATTTCTTTTGGCCCTTTAACCGGTGTTTGAATAAACAAACCAATACCAGAGTAATCCTCAATAGGACGCGCTAACGCCCCTACCGCATAAGCTAGTTGTTCTTCGGTACGCATTTTGTCAAACGCGATTGTTCTAAAGTGTCCTTGTAAAACCGCCGCCTGCGCTTTTTGTTTGTAACCTGGCGTTGGGTGAATGGTCATATCGACAACGGCTACATCGGCTACATCAATATCTTTGTGTAATACGCGCGCTTCACCTTGTTGTGGTAACCAAGCTTTACTGCGAGCAAACTCAGATTTTGTATGATTATTTGGTAAGATAGCCGTTAATTCAGCAGCAATGGCATCAATATCTTTTTGATCATAGTTACCAAAGCTAAATACACGTAAGTTATTATTCGCTAAGGTGCTTTGTTTTAATGCTTGTAAATCAGCGAGTGTCAGTGATTGAGCTGCCTTAATAAGCGCGTCAGTATCAAAACTACCGGTTCTAGTCAGTTTTGAATATTCACTAAACGCTTGTGCATACGGGAACTGTTTTTGCTGATTGAGTAAATCACGTTGATAACGGTCAATCGCTTGATTAAATGCTTGCGCTGAAATTTCATCGTCAAATCCAGCTAACGCTTGTTTAAGTAAAGTATCTTGTTTATCGGTAAAACCACTTAATGATAAAACTAAGCCATTGCTTGAGCTTAAATTAACATTCATACCGGCAATAGCCGCTTCGGTTCGTAGCTGACTTAATTGGGTGTTATATAAATCTGCCCACACAGAATAAAGGACGGTTGAGTTAATATCACGCAACCCTGTTTGTGTGTTGATATACACCTCAACTAAACCTTTAGGCTGCTCTGCAAACTGCTGGCTTGCTTGGCGCCAGATTTTTACACCGTTTTTATCATAGCTAAGTTCAGGGTGTTTTTGCTCTTTAAAAGCCTGCGTTTTAATTGCAAAACTCTCTGGCAGTAAATTGTTAACACTGGGTAAGGCTAAATTAAATTCATTTGGTTTTTCCCAGCTGGCAATTTCTGCGTCGCTAATATCGTTAATTTTATATTTGCCATCGTAAAAATGCAGCTCAGAATCTGTATCTTCCTGTTGAGAAATATACCAAATGCGCAGTGTATCGGCATTAAGTTGCTTAAGTACATTGTTCACCGCATCAGCGTCAAACTTAGCATAGTAGTACGGTGCGTTTATCGCATGATTTAACGGATAATCTTGCATGCTTTGAGTCAGCGCACTGACGTAGCTAAACTCATCGCCCTTTTCTAAAAATTTAAACTGATTATTTAAAGAAGTGCGAATTTCATTAAAGTACTTACTATTAACGCCCTCACGCTTAATCAAGTCAATATATTGCATGATTGTCGCGACAATTGATTCGCGGTTTTTCATGCCTTCATCAGTCAGCTCTATGTTCACATTTAAAGAGCCATAGTTACCATATTGATTTGGTGAAGCAGACGCTGATAACTGCGATACCCAGCCTTTATCACGTAATATTTGTGCTGGGCTACCTGGCATTTCATTGCTAAGTAAATAGGCAACAAAACGATTAGGTTTTACTGCAAATTCAGTTTGATTATTAGTAATTGTGAAATCGAGTTGTAATTGTTTAACGTCTTCGTTTGGCGAGTAAAAAACACGTTTACCACCGGCATTATCAAAATCTAGCTTGGCTGATACTTTTGGCTTTTCAATATTTTTATTTTTAATATCAGCGAAATATTTTTCTGCTTTTTTCTGCATTTCTTCAAGCGGTAAATTAGAAATTAACGCCACTTTCATAATATTTGATGAATAATATTTATTATAAAAATCAACAGTTTCTTTGTGTAATGAACTATCAGCTTTATCGCCTAACGTTTCAAGGTTACCAATTAAGAATCGATTAGCTGGGTGTTCACCCATCATTTTACGTGCAAGTTTAAATTGGCCAAAAAAGTCCATTTCACGACGCATTGACCACTCAGCATTCACTGCGTTTTTTTCTTTTTCTGTGTATTCTGGGTAAAGCTTAGGGGCTTTAAAAAAGTCTGAAAAGCGGTCTAAGCCTTCATCAAACGCATCGTTATTAATTTTAAACATGTAGTTTGTAATATCGAGCCACGTATAGGCATTATGCGCCCCACCGTTTTTAGTCATAAAATCGGAGTACCCTTTAGTGTCAGGGTAGCGCTCAGTGCCTAAAAACAACATATGTTCTAAATAATGCGCCATTCCTTGTTGGCTCATTGGGTCGTGCAGCAGGCCGACACCGACACTCAATGAAGCAGCTGATTTTTCTGCGCTTGGATCAGAAACTAAAATCACTTCAATATCATTGGCAAGTGTTAGTGTTTTGTATTCACGATTATCGTTAGGGCTTACAACAAGCGTTGGTGATAAAAGTGATGTTTGTGATGATTGAGAAAGAGTGGCGGTATTCGAACAACCGCTTAATATTGCCAGTGCAATTGCACTTAAGCCGATGATGTGTTTCATTTTAGTTATATCCATTGCTGTTAAATATGGGCTTAGTGTTATAAAAAGACTAAATCACTTATAAGCTACCATTATCTATTAATACTATGCTACTAATTAGCACTTAATTGTGTAACACATTGTGAATAGTTAATATAAATAATAAGGTAAGTTATGGAAAAGATAATAATAATAGCCATGTTCGTTCAGGTAACACTTTCATTAGTTGTGATGGTAATAATGGGAAAACGACGTTTTGCGGCGGCTAAAAACAAACACATACAGCTAAGTGACTTTGCTGCTATGCGCCTTGATAATGCGGGCGATCATGTCAGAGTCGCTGATCGTAATTTTAGTAATCAATTTGAAATACCTGTGCTTTTTTATGCGGGATGTTTGCTTGCTTTACAGCTTAATATGGCGAGTGTCCCTATTGCAGTATTGGCGTGTATATTTGTAGCGACACGCATTATTCATAGCCTCATTCATCTTGGTAGTAATCATTTAAGAGCCCGTTTTAGAGTATTTTTGCTAGGCTGCTTAGCTGTGTTTGTAATGTGGGTAATGTTACTGGTGAGCGTACTTTACAACTAAAAAAACGGCGGCTATGATAAGTCGCCGTTATTTTTACGGCTTATTTAGTGCGTTTTAACCTAGGTGCTACAAGCAATAGTGCGCCTAATAACCATGCCATACTGCCACTAGAGTCTGAACTTTGTGGTGGTGTCACTTCTACGTTATCAATTAATGTATTCTCTTTAGGTGTTAAATTTTGTGCTGAATTAGGATCGTCATCAAGCACAACCACCGTTTGTATTGATACTAAGTTTTGATTACTAATAACCACATTTTCATCTGAACATTGCTCTTTAGTAATACCAACCAATGGTACCTCTGCACAATGAACTAAGGCCGCTATTTTATCTAAAGTTTCTTGGCTTTGTGCTGTTATTTGTCCGAAAACGGTAAACCCACCATTTTGTAAATCTAAGTTTTGGCTGTTATCACTCATATTAAAAAACCATTGGCTAGTGGCGCTGTTTTCATTGCCGCCCTGCTTTGCCATGGCAATTGTGCCTTTTACATTTGAGTAAACAGGTTCGTTAATAACCGCTGGCTTGGTTGTAATGGGATCCATTTCATCAGAAAAAGTAAAACCTCCCCCTTGAATGACAAACTTATCAACAGAGCGGTGTATTACTGTTTGATTATACGCAGCATCATTAACATAACTTAGGAAGTTTTCTACTGTTTTAGGTGTTTGTTGATCAAACAAGTTAATTTCTATCGTTCCTTGGCTCGTTTGCATTTCGACTATGGTTGCTGCGCTTGAAAAGCTCGCTGCAGTTAAAATTGACGCTAAGATAAGCTTCTTCATTATTATTCCTATTTTTTATTGTCATTAGGCGTCATTAGAGTAGTGTTATTCATTTTATAAATCGATACATAAGCACTTAACACTACAATTCATATCAAAGTAATTACACTGCAGTTACAACTGTTTACATTTTGATTTTAAACACGTTATGAATAGTTAATTGTCTGAGAGCCTTGTAATACATCAAGGTGACTCTTTTTTAATTAACTTTAAGCCTAGCAAGGTACTTAAAAAGCCCCTTATCAATCACTCTTTTTTTGTTATTATCAGCCTACACAGTGATAGGAGTAAATATAATGGCAAACAACACGACTATTTGTGACTTTGGGCTACACCAAGGTGAACCATACACCCAACTTCCCGTCAGCTTTTTGAAATGGATGATTGATGTAAATCATCAAAAATCTCAATACGCACATGATGAGCTCGCACGCAGAAAACGGGTTGTAGAGCAGCAACGTGAAGCCTCATTGGCTGAAAAAACATGAATAAGTGCGTTTTTTTAAACTCGAACTAGTTTAAACTAGCCGCCTACTATACTGAGTTTTGTTAATCGATAGGTATTTTATGCGTACTCTTGTTTTTCTCATTTTATTTCTTGGTTTATATGGCTGTGCCAGTGACTCTGTCAATAAACCTGCAGTACACTACTTAACTGTTCTTCATACCAATGATAATCATGGTCGTTTTTGGCATAATGAAAAAGGCGAATATGGTATGGCTGCGCGTAAAACCCTAATCGACCAGCTAAGAGCCGATGCAAAAGCACAAGGGCATCAGGTGTTATTATTATCAGGTGGTGATATTAATACTGGTATCCCTGAATCAGACCTGCAATTTGCTGAGCCTGATTTTAGAGGCATGTCGAAAATTGGCTATGACGCAATGGCACTAGGTAATCATGAGTTTGATAATCCATTAAGTGTATTAAGACAGCAACAGCAATGGGCTAACTTCCCTCTTTTATCGGCTAATATCTTTGATAAACAAACTAACGAAACTATTTTTGAACGTTATAAAATATTCAACAAAGGCGGCTTAACCATTGCCGTAATTGGGTTAACAACGACAGACACCGCTAAAATTGGTAACCCGCAATACATTGGTCACTTAGATTTTAAAGATCCGGTTGAGATAACCGCCTCACTTACCCAAACATTAAAAGCAAAATACAATCCCGATATTACTATTGCGGTAACGCACATGGGGCATTATGTAGATGCCAATTATGGGATAAATGCCCCAGGTGATGTTACGCTTGCTCGTTCTTTAGATAGAAACGCCCTTGATATGATCATTGGTGGCCATTCCCAAGAGCCAGTGTGTATGGCTGCAGAAAATGTCACAGATGAGAATTTTAAGCCAGGTTTAGCCTGTAAACCTGATCAGCAAAATGGAACCTGGATAATGCAAGCCCATGAATGGGGTAAGTATGTGGGTAAAGCGGAGTTTAAATTAGAAAACGGTCAATTATCACTGCTAAGTTATCAATTATTGCCCGTTAATTTGTACGTAGATAAAAAGCAAAAAGACGGTAGCGTAAAATCCGTACTTGCTGCAAATTACATTAAACCAGATCCAGCGCTACAAACCTTTTTAGCGGCGTACCAAAAAAAAGGTGCAAAGCAAATTGAAGGTAAAATTGGCTTTGTGAATGACAGACTCGAGGGTGATCGTAACAAAGTACGCTTTGAACAAACTAACCTTGCTCGGGTAATTATTCAAGCGCAAATGAATACCGTAGGTGCCGATTTTGGCATTATCAGTGGTGGCGGTGTTCGCGATAGCATCAATGCAGGTGACGTGAGTTATAAAGACATACTCAAAGTACAGCCTTTTAAAAACCGTGTCGCCTATATCGATTTCAAAGGCAATGATATTTTAACCTATTTAAATGTCGTGACGCGTTTCCCACCAGACTCTGGAGCCTACATGCAATACCACAACCTAGCCTTTGAACTTAAAGAGGATCAAGTAACTAACGTGTTCATCGCCGGCAAGCCGCTTGATATAAACAAAACATACCGCATGAGTATTAATGAATATAATGCTTCTGGTGGCGATAGTTACCCTAAAATTACTCACATGAAAGGATTCGTAAGCACCGATGAAACGGACGCTCAGGCATTAAAACGATTTTTTGCAGAGCATAGCCCTGTTGATGCACATGAGTTTGCACCTAAATAGTAATCTGTATTGAACAACGATGAGTGTCATTGATATAGTAATGACACTCATCGTTGCGATTTATGTGCTATCCAGGCCAATTTAAGCTCTCTTAATCAGAGTTATGGTTAAGTAGCAAACCACGATTACTTTCCTATTATTTCTATATTTCCTTGACCCACATTTGCTAACCCATAACTGTGCATTCGTGAGCGTGAGCCCTCTCCAAATGCTTTCGGTGGGTAGTATAATCCCTTTTGTTCAGGGCAATCATTTAACACGTCATCCAGTGCGGCACGAATTTCACTTAATGTTTTCTCTAGACTGTTATTAAAGTTTGGACGCTTTCTTACTGTATGACCAAGCTCAACTAAACGATAGAAATACTTATTGGCAAGCTCTATCAATTCCTCGGGTACATTCTTGTTATGATTAAGCTTGATCTCTGAATTGTTAGTGCAATATTCAACAAGCGCTAAATAAAAACATAGAGGTTTGTTTGCCAAAGCCACTTGGTGATCCAAAGAAACGCTACTCGATAAGGTTTTACTTTTTAAGTCAATGATCAGGGTTAATGGTTTTGACTCTGTAGTATTTGATTCTGCGTGAATAACCTGCTTATCATCATTTTTGTTGATATAGGCTAATTTTATTAGGTATGTTAGTAATACGCTAAGAATAAAAAGCATCCCATAAATAGCCACCACATCATGCTTAAAATACGGCTGCCTCAAAGACAAAACAATAAACACCACACCATTATTACTATTTAACTCTCGAATAAACTCTGTGGAAGTTTTTAAAGAAGCATCAAATTCATGTTGTGGCGTTATAGCTACAACCTCAATACCGGTTCTATCAATAAAGGTGTTTAAGATTTGAATATAATTAAGTAAAGCTGCTTTATTACCTGAGTGTTTAAGCAGCTCATTTGATAAATCTAACAAAGGTAAGTCTAAAGCGATTCGTTTTTCTATTTGTATTATTTGTAATTTATTTACTTGCTGTTGTTTTTGCATTGTCGAAACATAAAAAACAGACGAGAAAACCAAGAATAAAAAAATTGTGCATATTATCCATATTAACCTATTCATTACGACTCCCCTATAAAGGTAACGGGGTAACTATTGCACTGCCAATATGGCTCAACATCTTGATAATATTGAAACGATTGTTCTTTAGACATACTCAATAAGTGAGACTGTACAGCACAGAGTAAATCAGTATTGTTATGCTGCATTTTTAAGTACCAACGGGTGCCTGCCACATTACTACTAATAGGCGTAATATAATTTTTTGAAAAACGCTGACTGTCACTTTCTCTCCAAAAAGAGGCAATAAGGTCTACTTCCCCGTTCGCCAATAATTCTCTCAACTCATTGTGTGAACTCGCATAGGTTATTTTTAGATGAGCAATGTTTAGGCCTAGCTCTTTAAAGGCTTGTTTGGGTAAAATGTGCCCTGAGCGACTCGTTGGATAATCTAACAGACCGATTTTTTTATCTAAAAAATATTGTTTGCTGATCTTTGGTTTTTCTTTTGAAGAGATAAAAAACGCAGTGTAATCAGAAAAGCCAACCACAGGCTGATAGTTGTAAGTAGATTCAGCCTTAAACGCATCCATAATATTATTTTTCGCTAAAATTAAATCTGCAATACCTTTACCTACAAACTCTAAGCTATCAACGGTTCTATACCCCCAATAGCCAATGACAGAGCCATACTGTTTTGCCACTACTTTGTCACCACAGAGATTTTGAGTAAGTAATTGAGCAACGTATTTTGAGGGGGTAAATACTATAAGTTGACTCTTATTAGCTGTTGCCGTTGTTTGACATGTCGTTGATGTCTCAATTATTACTGGAAACGTTATATCTTCCTCGCCCACAATAACTTGACCTGAAAACCAACTTAGCAACACGACCAGAAACATAAATGTAACAATCGCTGTTTTATGCAACATTAACTTCTTAATATTCAAAAAACACCCGTTTAAATTAGAGTAATAGCTCATTTGAACAATTTTAATTACTTATTACAACAGGTAATTTTACTCATTAAACGCAACCCATTGAATATAAATAATTTTAAATAAGAAAGTATGAATTTTATTGAGTCCTTTCTATCAACTAAAAAAATGAGGACAATTGACCTTATCAGCGTTTACCAAATAAATGTCACACTAACTAGGATGCTTCAATGTACAAAAATGTAAAATATTCGCTTTCTTTAACACTTTTAATTAGTGCAATATTTGCAAGCACAGATTGTAATGCTTGGGGCCAAAACGGGCATCGTGTAGTGGGTAAAATTGCAGAGTCGCACATAAGCGAAACTACTAAGACTGCACTTATCCCCTATCTCAATGGCGAATCTTTAGCTCAGATTTCAACATGGCCTGACGAAATGCGATCTGCACCAGGTGACTTTTGGCAAAAAAAATCATCTCGTTGGCATTACATTAATGCTGATGACAACGCGACCTTTAGTTTTGACCACGACCACACTAAACACAAAGAATCAGTAACAAACATATTAGAAGGCATTCACTACTCTATCCGCGTGTTGAAAGATGATAAATCAAGCCTCGCGGCCAAACAGTTTAGCTTGCGTTTTTTGGTGCATTTAGTGGGTGACAGCCATCAACCATTTCATGCAGGAAGAGCAGAAGATAGAGGCGGCAATCGCGTTAAGGTTTCTTTATTTAATCAACAGACCAACCTACATAGCTTATGGGACACCAAACTAGTTGAAAACGAAAACTTATCTTTTACTGAGTACGCTCAGTTTGTAAATACCAACAACAGCGAGCTAATTAGTGAATATTTACAAAGTACACCAACAAGCTGGCTTGAAGAGTCGCACAACTTAGCCCTAAAAATATATGAATCAACAGAAGAACAAATTAGTTACGACTATATCTACAACAACACCCCTATTGTGAAAACACGCTTGCAACAAGCGGGCATTCGCTTGGCTGGATTGTTAAATACATTATTTGATCCTGCTAACACGCAATCAAAAATGGCCTTAACACAGCAAACACAAAATTAAATTTAGTTTCTAACTTAAATCATCTACATGGGAAATCAACATTATGACTAAGCTTCGCCTTTCGAAATTAACTGGGGCTGTAATTCTAGCTCTAGGAGTTTCAACAAGCGCTATGGCTGCTGACACTTCGTCTGCAATGCGTGGTAAAATAACCACACCTTCAGGTGCGAGCGCTGCAAACGTTAAAATTAAGGTTGTTCATCAACCAACCGGCACAATTAGTGAACTAACGACCAATGAAAGTGGTACTTTCATTGCGAATGGTTTACGTGTTGGTGGACCTTACACTGTGATCATCGACTCTGATACGTTTAACGATACCACCGTTGAAAACATCTTTTTAAACCTTGGCGAAACTTACAGATTAACATCGCAATTAGCGCCGCTAAACATTGAAAAGATTGAAGTCTCTGGTTATAAAATTGTACAACAGTCAGGTGGCTCTAGTAGTACTTTTGGCGAAGATACTATCAATAATATGCCTAGCTTTAACCGTGACATTAAAGATATCGCACGTTTAAATCCGCTTGCGAGTATTAATGGTAATGGTGAGCTAACTTTTGCTGGCAGCAACCCACGTACGAATGGTTTAACCGTAGATGGTATTGGCCAAAATGATGACTTTGGTTTAAGTTACGGCGGCTACCCGACTTCACAGCCTCCGGTAGCCCTTGATGCAATTGAGCAAATATCTGTTGATGTTTCTCCATTCTCTGCTTCTAAAGGTAACTTTGGTGGTGGTACTATTAACGCGGTAACTAAGTCAGGTACTAACGAATTTAAGTTTTCTGGTTTTTACGAAACATCAACACCTGATATTGCAGGCGATGTAGACAGCATATCTCAAGTGTTTGCTGATAACCGCCCTGTTTTAGATGACGATGGCCACCGTACATATATTGTCGAACAAGTAGAGCCAAATCAAACTGAAAAACGCTACGGTTTTAATGTTGGCGGCCCACTTATAGACGATACCTTATTTTACTTTGTTAACTACAATAAATGGTCGAGCGAACTAGATTTAGACTATGGTTTTGAAGGTTCAGGCGCAACCAACGAATACGATGTGAGTGAAGAAAGCTATAACCGCTTTCTTAATATTCTAAATAACGAATACGGGTTAACCGATTCTCTTGGTGGCGACCCTAAAGACACCAATGAAACATTACTTGTAAAATTAAGCTGGAACATTGCTGATGATCATCGTTTAGATTTTACCTATCAGTGGCAAGATGACAAAGATGAAACAAACTTTGGTACTGGAGGTACATCAGTTCAGCTTGCATCAAGTCGTTACACATACGCCACTAAGTTTAATAACTTTGCAACCAAATTATACTCGGATTGGAACGAAGACTTTTCAACTGAAATCGGTATTGCATACAAAGATGTATCATCAAGAAGTTTAACAAATTCTGATATTGGTAGCGTTAAAGTTGAAGAATACTTCCGCGGACCTTCTTATAACTTTGGTATCGATGAGTTTCGACATGCCAATAGCTCAGCAACAGAAAATTTAACACTTTCTCTTGATGCCACTTATTTGATGGACGAGCATGAAATTAACTTTGGTATGCAATATGAGTCGTTAAACTTATACAACCTTTTTGCAGCTAATTCACTGGGTTCATGGGAGTTTGATAACTTTAATGGTTTTGAAAATCGTGAAGTAGGCAACTTCGCAGGTCAGTATGACTTTAGTTACAGTAATGCTTATACAAATAACCCGAACGATACTGCTTACGATGCAACTCGTAATCAATTAGCGCTTTACATTGAAGATACTTTTTATGTTGGTGATGATTTAGAAGTAACGGCAGGTGTTCGTTATGAGCGCTTATCTTCTGATGATAAACCAACACTCAATGAAAACTTTTTAAGCACCTATGGCTTTAGCAACCAAGAAAACCTAGATGGTTTAGATATTATACTCCCACGTATTGGCTTTAAGTATTACGCAACTGAAGCGTTAACAGTTAACGGTGGTGTAGGTCGTTTCCAAGGCGGTATTCCTAACGTTTGGTACAATAACTCATTCCAAAACGATGGCATTACTTTTGTAGATGCACCACAAAGCGTTATTGACGAATACTATGCTAATAATCAAGCTGATATCACTCAAGTACCAGACGCTATAAAAGGGTCACTAGTACAAGGTGCGGGTAGTACAAACTATGTTGACCCAAATTTTGAACTACCGTCAAGTATTCGTGCACAACTTGGTTTTGAGTACGACTTTGATTCTGAGTTACTAGGCGAAGGCTTTAAATGGCAAGCAGAAATTGCTTATCACAAAAAAGAAAACGAAGCTGTGTGGCATAACACCGCCATTAAACCTGTAGGTGTAGCAGCCGACGGCGAACGTATCATCTATGAAAGTATTTACAACGGTGATTTAGCTGATAACTTTGATATAGCAATGACTAATTCAGCAGAAGACGGTCGCTCTGTTATTTTTACAACAGCACTTGCTAAAGAGTGGGAAAATGGCCTTTATATTTCAGCAAGCTATGCACATCAAGATGTAACAGAAGCGTCTTCAGGTTCTTCTTCACGTGCACAAAGCAACTATCAGTACAATATTACTAAGAGCCGTAATGAAGACTTTGCTGCCCGTGGTGCGTATGAAGTAGAGCATAGCTTTAAAGTTAATTTAGCGTATAACACTGAGTTCTTCAGTGGCTATGCCACAAGATTTAATGTGTATTTTGAACGTCGCTCTGGTCGTCCATTTAGTTATACTATGGGTATGTTCAGAAATGGGGATTTAGGCGACTCTCGTGACTTTAACTCGAGTTCAGCTTACTTAGCATATATTCCTACAGGTCCAGATGATGCAAACGTAAATTGGGATCGTTCTAAATTGTCATGGGAAGAGCTTGAAACCCTATTAAACCGTGCAGGTATTAATGAGCGTGGTCAAATCCTAGACCGCAATTCGGGTACTCAGCCATGGGTTACCACTATGGATATTAGCGTTAAACAAGAAATCCCTGGTTTTGCAAAAGGTCATAGCGGTGAGGTTTACTTTATGATTGATAACTTTGCAAACTTATTAAACAGTGACTGGGGTGTGGAAAAACGTCTAGGTTACTCTGATCAAGCTGTTTATGACCTTGCTGGCTTAGATGATGATGGCCGTTACATCATTAATGCTAGATACAACGGTGCAGATGTTCGTAACTATAGCCAATATCAAACTAGCTCATCAGCTTGGCAAGCTAAAATCGGTGTTAGCTATAAGTTTTAACCTATAACTTGCACTTCAAAAGCTCATAAAATTAAAAAGCCATTACATGCATGTAATGGCTTTTTTTATGGAAAAGATCACTTTTCATCTGTTTGTCATAAAAGCTACTTACTATTTGCATGGTAAATATTGAAACATAGATAAAATGCTAAATTTCATAAATAAAGTGTTTTATAATAAAAAAATTACAGTTGTATTTTATTTGTAACAAACAAATGAGGTACACTATGTAAGTATTTTGGGTTAAGTGTATTTTGCGGTCGCTTAATCCAAAATTAAAATAAAAAAGCTATTAAAAGTTTATTTAACTACACGGGAAAATAAAATGAAAATTCAACTTCGCAAAACAGCTCTATCACTTGCTATAGCAGCATGTGTTGGTGTGAGTGGTGCTGCAATTGCAAACGAAACAACCTCAGCAATTAAAGGTCAAATAACTGGACCTAACGGTAACCCTGCTGCAGGAACTAAAATTACTATTTTACACGTTCCTTCAGGCTCTGTTAAAACAACTGAAGTAAATGACGCCGGTTACTTTACTGCTAAAGGACTTCGTGTTGGCGGCCCTTACAAAGTAATCGTAGACTCAGACATCTACGCTGACCAAGAGTTCAATAATATTATCTTGAACATTGGTAGCGACTACCCTGTTAATACTTCACTTGAAAATATCTCAGATGTTGAACAAATTGTAGTAACTGGGCGTCCAATCAGCACTATGTCTGGTGGTACGGGTCCTGCTTCAACATTCACATTAAGCGATCTTGAAAATCAACCAGCTATTAACCGTGATTTAAAAGATATTATTCGTATTGACCCTCGCGTTGCTATCGATGATAGCCGTGGTTCAATCAACTGTGGTGGTGGTAATCCACGTTTTAACAGCTTAACCCTTGATGGCGTTCGCATGAACGATAACTTTGGTTTAAGCTCAAACGGTTACCCTACTATTCGCGCTCCGTTCTCTTTTGATTCAATCGAGCAAGTAGCGGTAGAATTAGCCCCTTTTGATGTTCAATATGGTGGTTTCACATCATGTAACATCAACGCTGTGACCAAATCTGGCGGCAACGACATTCACGGTGGTATATTCTACGATTACACTAACGATTCAATGAAAGGCGATAAGATTGAAGGTAATGACGTTGACAACGGCGATTACAGTGAAAAACGTTATGGTTTCAACGTTGGCTTACCACTAATCAATGATACGCTTTTCTTGTTTACCTCTTACGAGAAACTTGAAGGTGTTAAACAGTTTAACTATTCATCTTTAGTGTCTTCTGCAGAAATTGATGAAATTAAACAAATTACACGTGATGTTTATGGTTACGAAGCCGGTGCTACACCAGCAAGCTCACCAGTAGAAGATGAAAAAATCTTAGTGAAGCTAGATTGGAACATCAACGATGATCACCGTGCTAACCTAATTTATAACTACAATGATGGCTTTACCCTATCTCAATCAGATGCAGATGGTGATGAGCTCGCATTTGACAGCCACTTTTATGAGCAAGGTGCTGAGTTTACCTCAATCGTTGCATCACTTTACTCTGATTGGAATGACAACTTTTCAACTGAAGTTCGTTTAGGTAAATCAGAGCTTGACGCTCGCGTTCAATCTTTAGACGCAGCAAGCGGTTTTGGTGAGTTCCAAATCAGCACAGATAATGCCACGGTGTACGTTGGTCCTGATGACTCTCGTCAATCAAATGATTTAAACTACGATACCACAACAGCTAAATTCTCAGGTACCTACTACCTTGATCAGCACACAATTACCGCTGGTTTTGAGTATGAAAAGTTAGAAGTATTTAACCAATTCGTACAACATACTGAAGGTGAATGGCGTTTTGCTTCGATTGACGCATACAGAAATGGGATTGCTAATGCAGTTTATTATAATAACTCTGCAAGTACGAATAACCCAAATGATGCAGCTGCTAACTTTGCTTATTCACAAAATACATTTTATGTACAAGATGAATACAGCTTTTCAGATATCGATGCATCATTAACATTTGGTCTTCGTTACGACAGCTATTCAAGCGATGACAAACCAACATTAAATCAGAATTTCACTAATCGTTACGGTTTTAGCAATCAGTCTACTTTTGACGGTATTGATTTAATTCAACCACGCGTAGGTTTTGAGTGGTATGCAACCGATGCACTAGAAGTACGTGCGGGTGTTGGCTTGTTCTCAGGCGGTAACCCTAATGTATGGTTGTCTAACTCATATTCAAATGATGGTATCACCAATATTGGTGCTTATATCAGCGATATCAGTAATTCTTATAAAGTTGGTTCTGGTGATGATGAAGTCACTCTAGTTGACCTATTTGATACGCCAAATGTAAATGGTGGTACTCCAGGTTACGACGTTCCACAAGATATGTTTGACAAAGTAGCAAATACTGAAATTGGTTCGGGTGATGCTACAACGAACGCGGTAGATCCTAACTTTGAAATCCCATCAGAGTGGAAGTACTCTTTAGGTGCTACATATACTACAGAAAACGACTATGTTATTGCTTTGGATTACCTTTACACTAAGAAACGAGATGCAGCGACTCTTGTAGATATTGCTTTACAAGATTCTGGTAAAACTACTTTTGATGGTCGTCCTATCTATGAAAGAAAAGAAGATCCATTAAATCCAGGTAAATATCGTAGTGGTGAACTATTACTAACAAATGTGAATGGTGATAGTGGTGAGTCTTCAATTATATCTGCTGCAGTAAGTAAAGCGTTTGATAATGGCGTTAGCGTTCAGTTCTCATACGCTTACACTGATGCAGATGATGTAAACCCAATGACTAGCTCTGTAGCCAGCTCAAACTACGGTAACCTAGCAACATCAAACCCAGGTAACCCTGGCGTGGCATCATCTGATTACGAAATCCCACATCGCTTTACATTAAACCTAGGTTATAAACACGAGTTCTTCGATGGTTATAACACTCGCTTTAACCTATTTGGTGAAGCATACAAAGGTTTACCATATAGCTTTACCTACAAGAGTAATCGCGACACGGGTGCGGGCGATATTCAATTTGGTGATAGAAACTCCAATGGCGCGCGTCAATTATTGTATGTACCACTTGAAAATGATCCAAACGTTGTCTACAACATGAGTGCTGATGAAATCAATGAGTTTAATGACTTTATCGCATCTGAAGGTCTTAAACGTGGTGAAATCACTGGTCGTAACCAACAGAACTCTGATTGGTTCGTGAAATTTAACTTTAAAATCACTCAAGAAGTACCTGGCTTTATGGATGGCCATAAAGGTGAAGCATTCTTCGTAATCGATAACTTAACGAATATGTTAAACGATGATTGGGGTGTATTAAGAAAAGGCTCTTTCGTGGGTAATAAGATGGTTGAAGTAAATATTAATGACCAAGGTCAATACGTTTACTCAAACTTCAGTGCACGTAGTGCTGAACAGTCTGTACAACGCGATGCCTCTTTATGGGAAATGCGTGTAGGTGTTCGTTACACGTTCTAATTTGATTGATTAAATTAGTGTATTTAAAAGCCCACTTTGTGGGCTTTTTTATGCCTGTAATTTATTTTTTAATTTATCAAAAATTGCGATTAGCTGATGCTGTTCAGCATCCGACAGGCAGCTTAATAATGCACGCTCCCACTGCAATGCTTGTGGGGTTATTTTTTCATATAAAGCCATGCCCTTATCACTTAGCATCAAAAATGCAGCGCGCTTATCATGCTTATTTAACTCGCTATAAATAAGCCCTTTATCAATTAGCGTTTTTACTGCCCTTGATACTGTCGACTTATCCATATCTGCTTGAATGCATAACTGCTTAGCTGTGCTTTGGCCTGATTGCGCTAAATTAGCCATTATTCGCCACTGAGGAATAGTTAAATCAAACTCTTTTTTATAAATACTCGAAAAATCATTACTTACCTGTGTTGCTAAGTGTGTTAATTGATAAGGTAAAAATGTCGTTAAATCTATTTTCATATTGAATCACTTATTTATTTACATACGACTTTTATTTGTTCACTTTTATTTACAAGGGTCATAATCAGTGTGTTTGATATTAGTCTCACTTGAGAGTATCTTAGCGTAAATAACAAAAATATAACACTCCCCCACTTTCACAGGAGTCAGTAATGGCGACACAATTAAACTATATGACCGGCTTTGGTAATGAATTTGAAACCGAAGCGCTGCCTGGTGCATTACCGATTGGGCAATTTAGCCCGCAAAAAGTAAAATACGATTTATATGCAGAGCAATTTAGTACCACTGCATTTACCGCTCCGCGCGCCGATAATCGCCGCACGTGGATGTACCGTATTCGTCCATCTGTTGTGCAAGGTGATTACAAAGCCATAGACAATGGCTTAATTAGAACAGCGCCTATTACTGAAGTGCCAACGCCGCCTACCATGCTGCGATGGGATCCCATTGATATACCAGCAGCACCTACTGATTTTATTGATGGGCTGATCACTATGGCTGCAAATGGCAGCGCCAATGGGCAAGCCGGTATTGGCATTCATGTTTATGTCGCCAACAAATCAATGGACAAGCGCTTTTTTTATAACGCCGATGGCGAAATGTTATTTGTACCACAACACGGCGAGCTATTACTTAAAACAGAACTCGGGCATTTAAGTATTAAAGCCGGTGAAATTGCGGTTATTCCGCGTGGCATTAAGTTTCAGGTGCAGCTATTAACTGATACAGCGCGTGGGTATATTTGTGAAAACTACGGCCATGCTTATGTTCTTGCTGAGCGCGGCCCTGTTGGCGCAAATGGTTATGCTAATGACCGTGACTTTCACTATCCAGTAGCGGCTTTTGAAGACATTGAAGGCGAATTTGAACTTATTGCTAAATTTAATGGCAATATGTTTCGTTGTGATATTGGTCATTCTCCTCTTGATGTTGTTGCTTGGACAGGTAACAGCGCGCCTTACAAATACGATTTGGCTCGCTTTAATGTCATGAATACCGTTAGCTTTGATCACCCCGATCCATCAATTTTCACGGTACTAACCTCGCCATCAGGCACTGAAGGCGTTGCAAATATTGATTTTGCTATTTTTCCACCGCGTTGGATGGTCGCTGAAAACACCTTCCGCCCGCCTTACTATCACCGTAATATTATGAGTGAATTTATGGGCTTAATAGAAGGGGTATATGATGCAAAAGAGCATGGCTTTGTGCCAGGTGGCATGAGCTTACATAACTGTATGTCGCCGCATGGTCCTGAAGCAGACGTATTTGAAAAAGCGTCAAATGCGGACTTAGAACCACAACGCTACGATAATACGTTGGCGTTTATGTTTGAGTCACGTTATGTAATATCGCCGACTAAATACGCATTAGAAGGTAAAGAGCGTCAAGCTAATTACACTGACTGCTGGCGCACAATCAAAAAACACTTTAATGGCAATCAAGGATAATTAGATTATGAAGCTTTATACTTATTTTCGCTCATCGGCAGCATATCGTGTGCGCATTGCATTAAATCTCAAAAATATTGATCACCAGTTGGTGCCAGTAAACTTACTAAAATCAGAGCAACAAAGCACAGATTACTTACAGAAAAACCCTCAAGGACTTTTACCTTCTTTAGAAACAGAAGACGGCGTATTAGGTCAATCTCTAGCAATTTTAGAGTACCTTGAAGAGCAATACCCTGAAACACCATTGCTGCCTGGTAATGCATGGCAAAAAGCACACATTCGCAATTTAAGTTATGCTATTGCCTGTGATATCCATCCGATTGATAATTTACGGGTACTGAAATATTTAAGTAGTGAGCTCAATGTTGATGATGAAGCAAAAAATAAATGGTACCGCCACTGGGTTGAAGTGGGTTTTGAAAAAATAGAACGCATGCTAGATAGCAAAAACACATTTTGTGCAGGCGACTCGCCAAGCTTAGCTGATGTGTGTTTAGTACCGCAGGTATTTAATGCCATTCGTTTTAAAGTAGATATGGCTGCCTACCCTAAAATAGCAGCCATATATCAGCGTTGTAATGAGTTGGCAGCTTTTGTTGATGCAGCCCCTGAAAATCAACCTGATGCAAACTAATAAAGTAGATTAACTTTTTAGTACACTGTGTATTACCGTTACATGCTCAATTAAATCTAAGCCCAGTTCGGTTAAATAGCCACCATCTGGGCTGTCTATCACTCCCTTATCAAACAAACGCTGTGCGGCACTTAACAAAGCCGGCTCAGCATCAGAATGGAGTTTAATTCCTTGCATTTTGCTCTCGCG
Source organism: Pseudoalteromonas sp. S4741 (assembly GCF_005886135.1). Classification (NCBI taxonomy): domain Bacteria; kingdom Pseudomonadati; phylum Pseudomonadota; class Gammaproteobacteria; order Alteromonadales; family Pseudoalteromonadaceae; genus Pseudoalteromonas; species Pseudoalteromonas sp. S4741. The sequence goes on from NZ_PNCN01000013.1 coordinate 42,265, forward strand.
TGGAAATTTTGCTAATAGCGTAAATTCGTCAATCATGGTTTGATTAAATAGCATATGTGTTCACCTTTTTATTGTTCTGTGTTTTACTGAAGTTGTCTTACTTACCCTAGCATGTTTTTTTGCTAAGTGTAGTTATTTTAAACACCTTGAGGTTTTTGATGCGTTATTATTTTACTTCGTTTATTACTGTTTTATGCTTGTGTTTTTCAGCTTTAAGCTTCGCTAGCACAATAAAAACGCTTCCTGTTGTTGATGCTACCCAGCTTATAAACACAAACACTGAGTGCTGGTATGATAATAAACGTTACAGCGAAGGAGCTATACTGCAGGTTCACTCAGTTTCGCTTATTTGTGCTGCAAAGTACCCCCAACATAACAACAGTCAATTGATTTGGCTAAAGCTTGATAAGCAAGGTAACCTTATTTACCCCAAGAAACCTGCAACTATTACTGTAAATTAATCAAGGTTAACAATCTGGAATCTGCCAGCCATCTCCAAACTATTAAGGTGCGGCGGGATACGTTACAATACATGCAGTTTAAAAAAGCAGTGTGACTATGAATAATCAACCAAAAAACCCGCTACATGGGATAACTTTAGAGCAAATTATTGTAGAACTAGAGCAACGTTTAGGCTTTAAAGCAATGGGTGAACAAGTAAACATAAAATGCTTTACTGATTCTCCGAGTATCAAATCAAGCTTAAAATTTTTACGTAAAACCCCATGGGCAAGAGATAAAGTAGAAGCGCTTTATATCCATACCATTAATAACAAGCCGTTACGTAAGCCTAGAAATAAATCGACTAAGCAGTCAGAATCCTCACAACCTGATACATCAGGTTTTGTATGGCCTTCTATTAAAAAATAAAAGGCTCAAAAAATAGCAATGGCGTAATACATACGCCTTTCTAATCAGTTGTTTGCTCTTGGCATATTACATTTAACGACGCTGGCTGAATGCTCACCACCACTTTATCTGCAGATTTGACCTCGCCATCAATCACATAATTAAGTCTCTCATCTGCGCTAATCTCAACACGCTTTGCATTGGTATAATGTGAGTTAATGGCAAAATGCGTTTGCGTAATACTGCTAAACATTAGCTCAGCAATACTCAATACCGTCGTTTCATTATCTTTGTTTGGCGTTAACCAGTTTACGTCTAATAATCCATCACGGTGGTCGGGTTGTCCCCCTCCTTGGGCTAAAAGGGTTGTAAATGGGGCAGCATTAGCGACAATAAAGCTATTTGTATTAATAGCTTCAGGCTCATTATCATCGAGTTTGACCATAAGCTTTTGCGCTTTATTCTCGCCAAAGGAATGTAAAAACCCATTTAAATAAGCAAGCTGGCCAGATTTATTTTTCGACTCTCGATCTGCTTTTTCAATCATTGCATGCTCAAAGCCAATGCCAATTAGCAATAACATCAAATCGTTATTACAATATGCGGTATCGATCAGGTTTGTCTGACCATCAATTATTAAATCGCACGCTTGCTCAACAGGAATAAATTTAGATTTTATTCCCATCAGCACATGGGCCAACGCATTAGCTGTCCCCAACGGTATAATTCCTAATCGACACGATGTACCCACCAACACACTGGCAACCTCAGTGACTGTGCCATCTCCACCGCAGGCAATTATAATATCAGGCTCGTGCTCTATAGCTTGTTTAGCCAATGTAATGCCATTTTGTTCCGGTGTAGTTTTTAAAATAGTTAAATCGTAATACGCAGATAAACGCGCAACAATTAAATGCTCTTTTTCAGACCATAACTTAGTGCCTGAAACTGGATTAGCAATTAAGTACGCTTTATTTTTTATCAGTAGCTCCCCCTTACGGTGGCGCTTAACTAAATGGCGTAATTGGCGTTTATTAAGGTTAGCAGTTTCACGTGTTTCTTTGATTTGTGCCAGAATATCATGTACATCCGCATCTTTATTTTGACTCAATAAATACGCTGCCATAACAAACACCGAACGTCCGCGACCTAATGCACAATGCACCACAACACGACGGTCTTTCTTTATATGGTGATGGATCCAATTAATGGCTTGGTTTAACTGTGAATGTGTAGGCACACTGTGATCAAGAACAGGAATATTTAAATAATCAATATTTTCTTGGGTAGATGTCCACTCAAGCCCATCAAATTCACAGGTAACGTCCAAAACAGCGGTAATACCATTTTCTTTTAATGTATCTATATCTGAGGGAAACAAACGACATGCTAAAAAGAGATTATCGTTTATTTGTTGAATAGGCGGTACTTTGTCGCGCTTGCGTGACCACGCATTATAAAATTGTGCACCTAATAAAAAAGGTACAAAAGCCCAGCGAATGTAAAAAGGGATAACGCCATTTTCTCGCTTTCTGAATATTTTCCCCGCATTAAAAAAATAAGCACCGCTGACTAATAGTAGCGAAAGTGCGGTCCAAAAAAACGCAACTGCAAAGTAAATGGAGTTAACCGTTAACCCTAAGACTATAAATACTAATGCTGTTACAAGATAACTTACTGCAGCCCACATGTGCTCTCCTTAAAGTTGGTAACGCAAAATTAACGCTTTTAATATAGCTCAAAGACTGCAAGTAATACGCCAAAAAGCAACTATTCTTGTTTACTGTATTCAGGTATAAAACGCAAGCTTACAACAAACCGCCAAAAAAACCTAGTGCATTGATAATACTAAGTTATATTTTTATTTTCGGTTTCCATTTCAGCTATTCAAAGCTAGTCTTTATTTATAATATTAACCTTAAAGCTGTTTATAGCTAAGACTAGCCCTTTCTTTTTTACAATTGTAACGGTCAAATATTCATGGTTACTTAATAACTTAGCGTATTAATTATCAAACGGCATAAGTAATGTTTTCATCGCTGGACGCAGTGCAATAAGCACGGTTTCTTCTGTTAACTCAGGAAACAGCATTTTTCGTAATAACAATCCTGCCATCACTGAAAAAATCACATTAATGCGGCTTTCAAGTTCTTGCTCTGAATGTGATTTTATTAAACTACTTTCACTGACTAATAAATCACGCATTCTGTTACGTGCTTGCGTGTCAGCCTCACGCAGTAATAAAGCGACTTTTTTGTTTCTACTGGCCTCTGCCATCATGTCTAAGTCAACAACGCAGGCCCCCGTGTCCATATGACGCTGCACACCATGGTGTAAGCCATCAAGTAACACCGTTAAAATATCGCCAGGTTGATCTTCAAACTCTTGAAATATGGAAAACATTTCTTCCATATCTTGTTCAATAATACTTTCAATTATGGCTTCTTTACTTTCAAAGTAATTATAAATATGGCCGGCACTCATCCCTGCCGTTTTAGCTATTTCTGCCATACCTGCGCCATGGTAGCCTTTGCGACGAAAACAATCAGCAGCGGCGGTTAATACCTGCTCGCGACGCGCTTGTGCTTGCACCGGATCTAGGTGTTTTTTATTTTTAGGTTTCATTTGAAACTCCAGTATCGAGTCTCTTAACTCGAAATATTTAGCGTTTACTGCATTGATCACAAAAAATAAACGCTAAATGGGCATTACTTTAATCACGCATAAAACCTTTTATTGTTAACAGGCTTTATGCGTACTAATTTACTTAACGGTTGAAGTAGTGGTCTGCCAGCCGCCGCCAACCGCTTTGTATAAATTGATTTGGCTTGCAAGCACAGCTTGTTGGCCCGTGATCAATTGCTGCCTTGCGCTATACCAAGTTCGCTGAGCGTCAAGCACTTGCAAAAAGCTATCAACCCCTTTGTCGTAGCGCGCCTGCGATAATTCAAAGGTTGTCTTTCGGCTTTGTAATAACTCCTCAAGAGCCATTAACTGTGCGTTATAGCCTTCTCTATCCGCAAGTACATCAGCAACTTCACGAAATGCTTGCTGTATTTTTTGCTGGTACGTTGCTACAGCAACTTGTTGCTCTGCGTTAGCGACATCTAAATTTGCTTGATTTCGACCCATATTAAAAATAGGTAAATTTACCGATGGCATGAAGCTCCATGTGCCTGAGCCTGCATCAAATAAATTACTTAAATCACGTGATGCAGTTCCTGCATTGGCAGTTAAACTAATGCTCGGGTAAAACGCTGCACGGGCAATACCAATGTTAGCGTTAGCGGCTAACAGCTGATGCTCTGCTGCTTTTATATCTGGTCGCTGCGTTAGTAAATCAGAAGGTAAACCCACAGGCACACTAGGCAAGTCTAATAAATAATTTAATGACTTACTTGGAAGTAAATCCTCACCTACCGTTTTACCTACTAATAAATCAAGCGCGTTTTTATCGCGTTTCACTAAACGTTGGTATTTAGCAATATCAACTTTCGCTGTGGCTACCGTACTTTTAAGTTGTTCCAGCGTAATTTTAGAAGCTGCCCCTAAATCAACACTTTTTTGGGTTAATGATAAGGATGCTTGCTGCGATGATAACGTCTCTTGTGCCAACGCTAACAACTGTTGATCGGTCGCGTAATTTAACCAAGCATTAGCTAGCTCTGCAATTAACGACACTTGCATGGTGTATTGGCTCAGCTGAGTTGAATAAAGCGTTTGTAATGCTTGCTCTGACTGATTGCGTACTTTACCCCATAAATCTAACTCGTAAGCCGTCATGCCTACCGTTGCACTGTATTGAGAACTTATTTGTGGTTGACCACTTGCTGATAAATCGCCGGGTAAACGCTGACGACTTCCTGATGCATTAAAATCCAGTGATGGATATAACGCTGAATCTTCAATCTGATACAAACCACGCACGCGCTGAACATTTAAAGCAGCTATTTGTAGGTCTTTATTATGCTCAAGACTTTGTGATATCAGTGTTTTAAGTTTTTCATCATTAAAAAACTGCTGCCATTTTAACGAGGACACCTGCTCATCCCCTGTCTCTGATGCATACGCATCAGGGACAGGTAAATTTAGCGCTTCTTGTTGAGGAGCTAACTGACATCCAGATAAAATTGCTAAAGTAAAAGCACTAAAACTGATTGCTCTTAAACTCATTATACTTCCTCCTGCGAGGTGGTTTTAGCTTTTCCTGAAAACAGTCTACGTACTAAAACAAAAAACAACGGTACAAAAATAACAACCAATGACGAGGCGGCAAGTGTTCCACCAATAATTGAAATACCTAATGCATTTTGTGCACCTGAACCAGCACTTGAGGCAATAGCTAATGGAAGCACACCACACACAAAAGCCATTGAGGTCATTAAAATAGGACGTAAGCGAAGGCGTACAGCGGCAATCGCCGAGTCAACTAAGCTTAAGCCTTCTTCCATTTTATGAATCGCAAACTCAACGATTAAAATGGCATTTTTAGAGGCTAAACCTATGGTGGTTAATAAGCCCACTTGTAAGTAAATATCGTTTGATAAGTTACCCATAAAGGCGGCTACAATCGCACCAAAAATACCCAGTGGCACAATTATCATTACTGCAAATGGTACTGACCAACTTTCATAAAGCGCCGCTAAACATAAGAATACAAATAACAGTGATAATCCATATAACAATGGCGCTTGACCGCTACTTGAGCGCTCTTGAAACGAAATACCAGTCCACTCAGAGGCAATACCGTTAGGTAGTTGCTTGACTAAACGTTCCATTTCATCCATTGCTTGCCCTGTACTGTAACCTGGCGCAGCTGTTCCTTGAATTTCCATAGCAGAAAAACCATTATAACGCTCAAGACGTGGCGAACCATAGGTCCAATGCGAACTGGCAAATGCTGAAAATGGCACCATATCACCGCTATCATTACGTACATACCACTTGTTTAAATCCTCTGGCACCATTCGCGATTCAGCATCGCCTTGTAGGTATACTTTTTTTACACGGCCGCGATCAATAAAGTCATTTACATAACTACTACCCCAGGCTGTTGCAAGCGTGCTGTTAATATTAGCTTGCGAAACGCCCAGTGCCTGAGCTTTTGCAAGGTCTACATCAAGCTGGAGCTCTGGCATATCTTCTTGGCCATTAGGTCGTACGCCCGCGAGAATTGGGCTTTGGCTTGCTAAGCCTAATAACTGGTTACGCGCGGCCAGTAGAGCCTCGTGGCCAAGTCCAACACGGTCTTGTAAAAACATATTAAAGCCATTGGCTGTACCTAGTTCCACAATCGCTGGCGGCGGAAATGCAAATACAAACGCTTCTTTAATGGTAGAAAAATAGCCCATTGCTTTACCTGCAACTGCTTGCACAGATAAACCTTCGCCTTGACGCTCATCCCAGTGCTTAAAGTTAACAAAGGCAATTGCTGAGTTTTGGCCAGAACCTGCAAAACTAAATCCAGTCACCGTGAAAATACCATTTACAGCATCCGATTGATCGTTCAAAAAGTGTTTTTCTACTTTTTTAACTACTTCAAGCGTTTCTTCAGTCGTTGAGCCTGCTGGTAATGACACCTGATTAAACAAAATACCTTGGTCTTCATCTGGTAAAAATGCCGTTGGTAAGCTTGAAAAAATATACACCATACCCGCTACAATAAGGCCATAACATAAAAGATAGCGCTTAGATAAACGGATCATACGACTGACAAGACTTTGTGCGCCTGAATTAGTTTTATCAAATCCGCGGTTAAAACCACTGAAAAAACGACCGAATAACGAGCTGTTATCGTGAACATGGCTTGGTTTTAAAAGCGTAGCACACAACGCAGGTGTTAAAATAAGCGCCACCAATACCGATAGTCCCATTGCTGATACCAACGTAATAGAGAACTGACGATAAATAACACCTGTAGAGCCACTAAAGAACGCCATCGGAATAAATACCGCCGACAGCACCATAGCAATACCCACTAGCGCGCCTTTAATTTCATCCATTGATTTACGTGTTGCCTCAAGCGCAGAGAGTTTTTCTTCGCTCATTACACGCTCAACGTTTTCTACTACAACAATGGCATCATCAACCAGTAGGCCTATGGCAAGTACCATGGCAAACATGGTTAATGTATTTATTGAATAGCCAAACGTGTACAAAATACCAAAAGTACCGAGTAACACCACCGGCACAGCAATCGTTGGAATAAGCGTAGCGCGGAAGTTTTGTAAAAACAGATACATAACAACAAAAACGAGTACCACTGCTTCTATTAAGGTATGAACCACTTTTTCAATCGATAGTGATACAAAGGGGGTGGTATCGTAGGGTACAACAACGTCTAATCCCTCAGGGAAAAACGCTTTAAGCTCTGCAATCGCAGCTTTTACACCTTCAGCTGTATCAAGGGCATTTGCCCCACTGGCAAGCTTAATACCTAGGCCTGATGCAGGTTTTCCATCGTAACGAGCTACAACACGGTAGCTCTCGCCACCTAGCTCCACACGCGCTACATCTTTAAGGCGAACAAACGAGCCATCAGCGTTTGCTTTTACTATAATTTGTTCAAACTCTGCTGCGGTTTGCAAACGGCTTTGTGCTGTTACCGTTGCATTGAGCTGCTGGCCTTCAACCGCTGGCATGCCCCCTAATTGACCAGCAGATACCTGTGCATTTTGCGCACTAATTGAGGTGCTAATATCAGCAGGGGTTAATTTGTAGTTTTGCAACTTAGCTGGGTCTAACCAAATACGCATAGCATATTGAGAGCCAAATAGCTGAACTTCACCCACCCCTTCAACACGCGAGATAATATCTTGCACATTAGATGAAACATAATCACCAATGTCGATATTGGTCATGCTGCCATCTTTTGATACAAAACCTAATACCATTAAAAAGTTACGTGCAGACTTAGCCACCGATACACCTTGCCTTTGCACTTCTTCTGGTAAAAGCGGTGTAGCTGTGGCTAACTTGTTTTGCACTTGTACCTGTGCAATGTCTGGGTCTGTATCGGCGCTAAATGAAAGCGTAAGCGTAGCCGAACCACTCGACTCAGACGTAGATGACATATACAACAAGCCATCTAGTCCTTTCATTTTTTGCTCTATAACCTGGGTAACCGTATCCTCTAGGGTACGAGCTGATGCCCCTGGGTAAGTAGCGGTAATGCTAATTGCTGGCGGTGCAATTGACGGGTATTGTGCTATTGGTAAACTTTGAATAGCCAACACACCTGCAAGCATAACCACGATAGCAAGCACCCACGCAAAGATGGGTCTGTCGATAAAAAATCGTGACATTAAAACTCTCCGTTATTGCGCTTTGTCGGCTGTTGCAGACGGTGAAACTTCTGAAGGGCTAACTGGCGCACCTGGGCGAATTTTTTGTAAGCCTTCAACAATTACTTTATCGCCATCAGCTAATCCAGCGGTAACTAACCAGTTAGAGCCAATCGTTCTATCTACTTTTAACACACGGCTTTCTACGGTGTTTTCTTTACTTACAACCATCGCTGTTGGCTCACCTTTGGTGTTTCGGCTTACTCCACGCTGCGGCACTAAAATAGCGTCTTGTTTTACACCCTCAACCACTGAGGCACGTGCATACATACCCGGTAGTAATAACTTATCTGGATTTGGGAATTTAGCGCGTAAAGTTACCGACCCAGTGCTTGGGTCTACAGTTACTTCTGAAAATTGTAACGTGCCTTTAATTGGGTAAATAGAGCCATCTTCCATTTGCAGCTCAACGTCGGCTTGTGCTTTTGAGTCAACACTTAGTGAACCAGAAGAAATGGCTTTTTTAAGTTGAGTTAGCTCGTTGCTTGATTGCGTTAAGTCAACATAGATAGGATCAAGCTGAGTAACGGTTGCCAGTGCCGTTGTTTGATTAGCACTTACAAGCGCACCAACAGTAACGTTCGATTTACTAATTTGACCACTAATCGGAGAAGATACATGGCTGTAATCTAAGTTTATTTGTGCAGATTTAAGCTGTGCTTTTGCTGTTAATAGCTCGGCTTGTGCTTGCTTGTATGCTGCATCGGCTTCATCAAAGTCTTGCTGGCTTACCGCTTTAATTTCTAGTAATTCTTTATAACGCGACGCTTTAGATTTACTGCTTGCAATACTAGCCTCTGCGCGCGCAACGGCCGCTTTGCTGGCTGCGAGTTCTGCTTCATAAATGTCAGGATTAATTTGATAAAGCGCTTGGCCTTGCTCAACCTGTGTGCCTTCTTCAAATAAGCGAGATTGAACAATACCACTTACTTGAGGACGAATTTCAGCAATTTGAAACGCACTAACACGCCCTGGTAATTCTTTTTTAAGTGTAATAGCTTGGCTTGTTAAGGTGACCACACCAACAGGTGTCGCTGCAGGAGCAGAAGCCTTAGGCTGTTCAGCAACCTGATCACAACCACTTAAAGCAACAGAACCAACGAGGGCCGAAAATACAAAAAAAGCGATGCGGGAACGCTGCATGTAAAATACCTTTTAGTTTAGAATGAACGATCATTCTAAACTAAAGTAAAGCAATTAAAAATAGCTACTGAGCAACATTTACACATTTTTACAATTGAATAGATAAGTAACACAAATAACAGCTGAGTTATTTAAGCAACACCCATAAAAAAAGCAGTCAATGAACTTTCATTGGCTGCTCTTAAGCTATGTTGGCTGTCATTATTCGTTGTCAGTATTAACTCTAGAGACTAGTAATTGCTCAATACGAATTCCTTCCACGTCCACAACTTCAAATTTAAAACCTGCAAATAAAACAAACTCTGCGCGTTTAGGAATATGTTTCATGGTATAGATTAAATATCCGGCCACGGTTTCATAATGATTTTGATCAGGAAATTCATCAATTTCAAGTACCTTCGCCAGCTCAACAATCGGGGTTAAGCCATCTACTAACCAAGAACTCGCGTCGCGCTCAATAATTAACTCTTCACTTTGATGAGTAATTAAATCGCCCATAAAACCTTTCATTAAATCTTTAACCGTAACAATCCCAACCACCAAAGCATACTCATTAACTACCACCGCAAAAGGATGTACAGCGGTTTTAAACGCATTTAACGCTTCAGATAAACTCAATGTTTCGGGCAAGAAAAAAATATCTTTATCAAGCATGTCATCGTTAATATTTGCCGCCTCACCTTTGAGTACTTGGCGTAAAATATCTTTAGACTCAACAGAGCCAATTAACTTATCAAGATTGCCTTTGCACACTAAAAAGTGATTGTGCGGGTGATCTATAATTTTATTTGCTATATCGTCGCTAGATTCATCAATGTCAAAATAAACAATTTGCTCACGCGGTGACATAACGCTTGATAAAAAACGCGCTTCTAAATCAAATACATTTCCTATTAAATCATACTCTTGTTGCTGTAAACTGCCATATTCAGCACCAGCATCCATCATCGCAACAATATCTTCAGTGGTCACAATATCTTCACGTTCACTGGGCACTTTAAACACCCGTAAAACAATATTGGTTAAGCCATTAAAAAATAGTACCAGTGGCGTGAGCGCAAAAGTAACCCAGCGCATAATTGTCACCACTCTCACCGCAACGGCCTCAGGTAAAATCATCGCTAAACGCTTTGGTAGTAAATCGGCAAATAAAATAAATAACGAGGTAATAATTAAAAACGATAATACAAAGCTAATTTGCCCAAGTAATGGACCTTGATAAAACAGCTGTAGTATTTCTTGCATATAAGGAGACAATGCTTGCTCGCCAACAATCCCGCCTAATATCGCAATCGCATTGAGCGTAATTTGGATCATGGCGAAAAAAGCCCCAGGCTGCTCTTGCAGCTTTAAAACCGCCAAAGCGTGAACATTGCCCTCGTCCGCCATTACTCTTAACTTAATTTTGCGTGAAGCGGCAATCGAAATTTCTGACATCGCAAATAACGCACTCATCAAGATTAATAACGCAATCCCGATTAAATCACCCATTTATAACTCCAAAATAATCGCTTTTACAAGCAAATGCAGCTGGATTATAGACGCTTTTATAGACAGGGCAATTGATATTTAAATAATATTAATAACTAACCTGAGATCTGGTTAAGCCAACATTAGATTATTACTCTCTAAAATTTCAAGTTCTTGCGATGTTAAATCTAATGACGGCTTTTCCTCTTTTAGGCAATAGGC